>CASBQM010000277.1 GCA_949127645.1 Synechococcales cyanobacterium PMM_0036 | reverse complement strand
GTTTCAAGGATTCCTGCTAGTCGGCAGCTATCAGCCGATTCAGCCCGATGCCACAGGTCGCCTCTGGAGTCAGCAGCTAGAGATGAACCTGGGAATTTATAATTAAAAGCTACGCTATTTTCAGCCGATGGGCGAGCGGGTGTCTAGTCCAGAGGAGGAGGCTGAATTGGCTCAGCAGCAAGCCGAGTCTGAACCTCGGCAGAAGGCAGAAGCTCTGGCAAGGGTGCAGAAATTAGAAATGCGCCTACGCTCCGTAGAAATTGATCCAGAATCTTGAAGAACCAAAAGAACATGAGCAGAAATTTGTCTGAAGACTTATGGTTAGAAAATCAGAATTTGGCGATCGCTTGTCTCAAGCATCCTTTCGTTCAGGGCATTGGCGACGGCTCTCTGCCCAAGTCAAAATTTGCCTACTATGTGGGACAAGACGCTTTTTTCTTAGAGGCATTCGCCCGTGCCTACAGCATTGCCGCCGCTAAAGTCTCAGATTGGCAGGATTTCAATATTTTCCATGACTTAGCGAGCGGAGTTTTGCAGGAGCTAAAACTGCATCAGGATTATGCTGAAGAGTGGGGCGTAGATCTGCGGCAGATAGAGCCAGCCGTTGCCACCCGACGCTATACAGATTTTTTAGTTAGCACTGCCTGGAGTCAGGAGGTGGGAGTGACGGCGATCGCCATGCTGCCCTGCATGAAGCTATACGCTTTTCTGGGGCAAAACCTAGCGGGTGGCTGTATTCTAGGTAATCTACCCAGTAATCTACCAAACCATGCCTACTCGGGCTGGATTCAGACCTATAGCAGCGCTGAGTTTATGCCTCTAGTTACTCAACTGAGTGAGCTGAGCGATCGGTACTCTGCCCCTGTCTCACTGGCGCGATCGACCTACCGCTATGCCATGCAGTGCGAACTCGATTTTTTTCAGACCGCTTGGGATCAGCCCTTGACAAAACAGGGTTAGCGGAGACACAGCCTCCGCTAACCCTACTTAAACACTCTCGTTTCCAAAGAAAAAGCAGATCTTCTAGATTGACCAGAGTTCTTCGCCGTTGAGACCATCTGTTGCTGCAAAGAACAGGCTAGATCCTACGATTGTTAGCTGAGTTGGGCTTGCGCCCTGAGCAGGAACGGTATTAATCTCGTTCAAGACTGTCCCCGTAGGTAGCCCATTGCTCTCCCAAATCTCTGTCCCTGTGCTGCCGTCGTTAGCAGTAAAGTAAAGCTTGCCGCCAAACACAGTCATTTCTGCCTTGTCGCCAATGCTGCTACCCGTACCGCCCTGGATGTCTTTGACAATGTTAGTGCCAGCAGAAGTCCCGTTAGTACTCCAGAGTTCTTTACCAGAACCCACAGAGGTAATATTGCCTTGCCCATCATCTACGCTACGGTTGTCATTGGCGAAGAAGTAGACCGTATTGCCAATGTGAACTAGATTCGTGGGGTTGGAGCCGACAAAAGGATCGCTCACAATGTCTTTGATGACTGCACCCGTATTTAAGAAGCTGCCACCCACTCCGTCTGTAGTTGGGGTTGCGCCTGGGCTGTCAAGCTTGAATAACTCTGAACCTTCGTTAGTACTCTCTGCCGAAAAGTAGAGCTTGCCGTCATCTGTAACGGTATATTGCAGCTTTTGTGTGCTGCTGAATGTCAGAGTGTTGGTATCTGAAGAACGAACGATCGAATAGCTAGGATTAGCACCCAAGGAATCAATCCGAATGAGCTGCTTCCTCGACAAACTTCCGACCACTGCCGTAGCAAATAGCCTTCCTGCAACCAACATAAAGTTGCTGGGCGACGAACTTTTGGCTCCAGGGTTCAACTCTGTAAGGGTTGGAGTGTTCTGACTGTTGTTAATGGTATACAGTTCTGAACCTGTATTGGCAATTCCTGAGAAGTAGAGCGTTTCCCCAATGCCCGTCAGGCTGGTAAAACCGTTAATGACAGGTGCAGTAGTGTTAGCGCTGCCATCAGGATTAGTCAAGGTTTCATCACCCCGAGCAATCATAGCGACAGAATTTCCGTTGACTCGGTATAGCGCAGTGCTGGTTGTGCCGGGGCTACCCACAAAATAGAGCGTGTTGCCTACTGCCGCTAGCTGATCGGGTACGCCGCCGCCACTTCCGGCAAATAGGTCAACAACCTTGGTTGCAGAATTGCCGTCTGTTGTCCATAGCTCCTTACCTGTAGAGCCGTCGTCGGCAACAAAGTAGAGGCGCGAAGCTGCGCCCGTGCCCACTGCCGCAAATTTTTCTAATGAAGTAAAGGCGCGAATCTTCTTCGTTCCATCCAGGGTTCCATCGGTGCGGTATAGCGCTGTGCCTTCCTCATCACTAGCAGAGAAGTATGCCAATGAGCCTACAGCCGTGATGTTTCGAGGTCTGGAATCATCGGCACCAAATTTAATATCTCTAGAGATGGCAGGTAGACCCGACTTATCGGCGATCTTTAACGTCAGATCATAAGTAGAACCTTCGCCAGAGCCGCTCGGAATCACCCGAACATAATACTGACCCTGCGTGACTCGACCTGCAATCACCTCCGCAGGATAGGTACCGTCTGGGTTTTTGCCTCGGTCAAGGGTTAAACCCTGCTCAACGGTTTCTCCAGCCTTGAATAGCTGTAACCCCAGATTGCCGATCGGCATATTGGTCAGCTCCAGGGTGGCAAAGCCCTGATCGGTGTTGACATTGAAAGTGAAGAGATCTTCGGGTGAGTTGATGCCTTGATCAACCACGTAGTTAGAGAGGGTTTGAGAGGTAGAAGTCAGGGTTATGGCTGTGGCAGAGCTTAAGCCAGTGCCGTTGCTATAGCTGCCGCTGTAGCTGTCTGAGAGCTGGGTAACGCCCAAGGAGTAGTCAGTATTGTTGCCCACAGCCGCTTGAAAAACGCGGAAATAATAGGTGCTGCCTGCCGTAAGGGGGACGAT
>CASBQM010000276.1 GCA_949127645.1 Synechococcales cyanobacterium PMM_0036 | reverse complement strand
TTTAAAGCCCCTCTCCCGCTCTGGGAGAGGGGTTGGGGTGAGGGCGGTCTGAATTTTGTTAGCTAACTATCTACTAGATCTAGATGCCGAATCTCGCCAGAACCGCGCTATACTCCGGTGAAAAGAGTTATCACGGGCAAAATTTTTTTATGTTAGCGGTAGCAATTCTGGCGGCGGGTCGAGGGACGCGAATGAAGTCCCACATTCCCAAGGTGTTGCATGACTTGGGAGGGCGATCGCTCCTAGAACGAGCTTTAGCCTGTGCCGCTGGAATGCAGCCCTCCAGAGAGCTGGTGATCGTGGGCTATGAGGGGGAATGGGTGCAGCGATCGCTAGCTCACCTGCCTCACTTAGAATTTGTAGAGCAAACTCAGCAGCTTGGCACAGGGCACGCCGTTCAGCAAATTATGCCCTATCTGCAAGGCTTTGAAGGCGATGTGCTGGTGCTAAATGGCGATGTGCCGTTGCTGCGTCCCCAAACTTTAGAGCGATTGCTCAAAACTCATCAAGACAGCCACAATATGGCGACGCTTCTGACCGCGCAGTTGACCGAACCCAAAGGCTATGGGCGCGTGTTTTGCGATGGGCAAGGCATCGTGACGCAGATTGTTGAAGATCGAGACTGCACTCCCGCCCAGCGACAAAACAACCGGGTGAATGCTGGAATCTACTGCTTTAACTGGGTGGCACTGGCTGAGATCCTGCCGAAGCTTCAGTCCAATAACGATCAGCAAGAGTTCTACCTTACGGATACCGTGAGTTTGCTTTCTCCAACCATGGCGGTGGATGTGGAGGACTATCAAGAGATTCTGGGAATTAACGATCGCCAGCAGCTTGCCACGGCTTACGGCATTTTGCAAACCCGCATTAAGAAGAGCTGGATGGCGGCAGGGGTGACGCTGATTGATCCAGATAGCATCACGATCGACGATACGGTGCAGATTTCGCCAGACGTAGTGATCGAGCCACAAACCCATTTACGGGGAAAAACGGTAATTGCAACGGGTAGCCACATTGGACCCGGCAGCCTAATTGAAAACAGCGCCATTGGTGAAAACACGACGGTGTTAATGTCTGTAATTACCGACAGCGCCGTTAAGCCCAACAGCCGCATTGGACCCTACGCGCATTTGCGGGGGCAGGTTGAGGTGGGCGAAGGCTGTCGGATTGGCAATTTTGTAGAGCTTAAGAACTCAAAGCTAGGCAATCGCACCAACGTGGCACATCTTTCTTACTTGGGGGATGCAACTTTGGGCGATCGCGTCAACATTGGGGCAGGCACTATTACTGCCAACTATGATGGCGTGAACAAACATCCAACCGTGATTGGCGATCGCACTAAGACAGGCTCTAACAGCGTGCTGGTGGCTCCGATTACCCTAGGGGCAGATGTGACGATCGCCGCCGGATCGACCGTTACAGAGAGCGTTGCCGATGACTGCTTGGTGATTGCCCGCGCCCCTCAGGTGAACAAACCGGGCTGGCGGTTGAAGTTGCCTACCGCAGATCCAGAATCTACAGTCGAGTAAGCCCGTATTTTGTATGGCTGATTTTGGGGATGAATTTGCGGGGTGCCCCGCAAATTCATCCCCAAAATCAGCAGCGGTATTTCCAACTCTACCAAGCTTCCTGATAATCTGATGAGTCGTCGAGCTGGCTAGCATCTGGCGAACTGTTTCCAGCACTATCTGAAGGATTAACAATCGGATCTGGGACTGGCTCTTGAAGAACTTCTTCAGGTTTTGTAGGCTTGATCTGCTCCATGGTGATTAGAGATTGCATCACTGATTTGACGATCGGTGCAGCCACCGTTCCGCCATAGGCATCATCGCCTTGCGGCTCATCCACGACCGCCAACACTGCATAGCGCGGCGCTTCAGCGGGCAGCAAACCAACAAAACTGGTAATTCTGGCTCCCTCAACGTAGCCGCCGTCAGCGCTAGCTTTTTGAGCAGTTCCGGTTTTTCCGGCAATCCGATAGCCTGGAATTTGTGCCGCTTTGCCTGTCCCTTCGTTCACCACGTGTTCCATCATGCCCACGACGGTTTTGGCGTGTTCAGGAGAAATGATCGCCTTGGGCGTGGGCAAATTTGGTCGCCAGCTCAAGTTGCCCTTGGCATCCACTAAGCCCTGAACCACATGGGGCGTGACTAGCCGACCGCCGTTGGCAACCATGCTGTGCAACTGGATTAGCTTCATCGGCGTGAGCGAGAACCCTTGACCAAAAGCACTGGTGGCAGGTTCGATCGCCGCTTCGGTAAATTGCTGATAGGTTTTCATCTGTCCTGAAGCTTCGGCAGGCAGATCAATTCCGGTCGGTTTGCCGAGTCCAATTCGCTCTAGCCAGCCAAAGTAGACACCTGGATTCATGCGCTGCATGATATGCACCATGCCGACGTTGCTGGAATACTGCAAAACTTCGGTGACAGAAATATCGCCTCTGCCCCCCGCAGATTCCACATCAGAGTTTTGAATCGGCCAACCTTCAATCTGGATGGCTCCCTCGTCGTATACGGTGCTATTAGCTTTGATAGCGCTGGATTCTAGAGCGATCGCCAAATTTACAGGCTTAAAGGTAGAGCCAGGTTCATACAAGTCGCTAATCACCCAATCCTTGAGCCGCTCTAGCTTGGCTTCATAGAACTTATTGGGATCATAGGATGGCTCTGATACCAGAGAAACGATCGAGCCGTCCTGCACATTCATAACAATGACTGCACCTCGCTTGGCGCTGTACTTCTTCATCATTTGCTTGAGCGCATAGCGGGTAGCCCGCTGAAGATGCGTATCTACCGTGAGCTGTAGCCGCAAATCATTTTTCTGAGACTGCAAGAAATCTTCAGGCAGACCGACTGGAATAATCGACCCGTCCCCCGCGCGGCTCAGCTCTAATTCGCCGATCGGCTGCTGCAATTCTTTTTCTTGGGAAGATTCTAATCCTGCCTGTCCCTGGCGATCGAGGTTAACATAGCCGACGATGTTGGCGAACAAATCCTGCTGGGGATAAAGTCGCTGCTGATGAGGTTCTAGATCTAGCCCATCTTCACCCAAATTTTCAATGCGGCGGGCTAGGTCTTCGGGAATGGTTTCCAAAATGCGAATGCCGCTGTCCGCAGAGCCAAACTTTTTGAGCAACTGATCGATCGGCAAATTTAGCACCGGAGACAGAGTAGCTGCAACCGACTCCTTCGTGCCCTCAAACATATAGGGATGAGCATAAAGCGTATAGACTGGACGATCGATCGCCAACACGTCTCCCATGCGATCGACAATAGGACGGCGCGGCGTAATTGGGTTAAACGCCACCATATGCTGTGATTTTGCCTGAGCCTGTAGCCGGGATGCTTGAAAGATTTGAATCCGAAACAGATTGCAGGCAAGCGCCAACATACCCATCAGTAAAATAGCCCAAACTAGAGCCAGACGCGCTTTAGGTGCCCGATCGATCGTGCCTTGTGCCAGAGGAGGCAAGCGTCGTTTTTGAGGCACCGACCGAGACGAAAAACCTTGAGACTGGGGCGATCGCCCTAGATCTGAAGGTCTGCCTGATGCTCTTTCTGGAGGTCTAACAGATGGCGTTCTACCTGTCTTCCCTCCCGTCTGTTTACGTGGTAGCCCCGACTTCACGCCAAATCTATCTGTTGCAGCGGATGGAGCGCGTTTGACTGAGGCACGGCGAGAGCGAAACGACGGAAACGAAAGAGCCATCAGAGAACCTCAAAAATACCCTCGGACTGATACTCAACCTTAGAAACTTATCTTGATACTTATCTTGATACTTATCTTGATACTTATCTTGATACTTGCGCGGCAGTGACGAACCTAACCCCTAGTAACCTAAAGGACGCGCAGGGATAGGCTGCGGTGGCGGCAAGTTTACCTCCGGCTCTACTGGGGCACGCTGAGGCGCGGGTGTCAAAAATACTGTGTTCCCTGGGTCAGGAAGCGCCAAACCCACATCAGGAGCCTCCGCTTGTTTTGCCATTTGGTTTTTGAGAACTTCACTGGCTGCCGTCATCTGTCGCTCTTGCTTCTGTAAGGCTTCCAGGTGGCTGTAGGCGCGCCCCCATCGCTGTTGGGTATAAACAGTCCAACCATAAACTGCCAATAGCCCGATAATTAAAGAGAACGTTATAAAAGAGGAAGTTCGCTGAATATGCAGTAGAGATTTTAGCCAAGACGGCGCTGCCTGAGGTCGGGGAAGCTGCTGAACCACAGAATTTCTAGCAGTTTTAGCTGTAAGAGTTTTCTCTGGATGACGTGCTGCCGATCGCCCTACTTGCTGAAATCCCCCCAACCTCGCCACCCCCAACTTCTTAGAGGTTGCTCTCTCAGGGTTAGCTGAAGAAATCGATCGCGGCGCGGATGGGCGGCGATCGGCTGATCCCCGATCAGACTTCATTGCCGATGCCATAGTTCCAGCCCTCTCGTTGATTTCTCAAAGTTGCGATCGTCTTCATTCCTACACCACCTTCATTCCCACGCCACTTTAATTCCCACGCCACCTATAGCCAAACCTTTCCGAATTAGGTGACTACACCGAATCTATTCAATAGGCTTAACATACCTAGAAATACACGCTGAAAAAAGCCGTTGATATCGGCGATTGATGATCAGCAATCGCTCCTGGGCTATTCGGTCTGCCACAGAATTAGATTTTCACGGCATTAAGTTCCCACAGTATAAGGGGGACTGGCGAAATGATCACCTGTTGTAAAAAGATCTTTCTCAGCTTCTTGTTCTCTCTCCTTTGCACTCCATGCTTACTATCCCTTCTACCGTTGATACTCTTCTCAATCGCGCTCTAGCTGGCAAAGATCTGACTGAAGCAGAAGGCGTTACGCTGTTGCTCCAAACTGATGCTGGAGCGATCGCCGCCATTCGTGAAACCGCCGATCGTCTGCGTCAACAGCAGTCTGGCGAGACTGTCACCTACGTGATTAATCGCAACGTTAATTTCACCAACATCTGTGAGCAACATTGCAGCTTTTGCGCATTTCGACGTGACGAAGACGAGGCAGGAGCCTACTGGCTCGATGAGGGCGCAATTTTGGAAAAAGCGGCAGATGCGGTTGCTCGGCACGCCACAGAAATCTGTATGCAGGGGGGGTTGCACGTTAAGGCAAAGCTAGACAACCGCGCCTTGTCTTACTATGTGCGGCTGGTGCGATCGATAAAACAGGCTTATCCTCATCTGCATCTCCACGCTTTTTCGCCCCAAGAGGTACAGTTTATTGCCAGAGAAGACGGGCTGAGCTACGCGGATGTCATTGCAGCGCTCCAGGAGGCAGGCGTTGGCTCAATGCCGGGAACAGCCGCCGAGGTGCTAGACGACGCAGTACGACGGGTAATTTGCCCTGAAAAGATTGATTCGCAAACCTGGATAGACGTAGTGCAAACTGCGCATCGGCTAGGAATGCCTACCACCAGCACTATGCTGTCTGGACATATTGAGACTCCCGTACAGCAAATGCGGCATTTAGGGCTGCTCCGATCGCTTCAGCAAAGCTCCCTCAGCCAGGGCTATTCTGGCATTAGCGAATTTATTTTGCTGCCTTTTGTCGGGCAAGAGGCTCCCAAACCTCTCCGTCGCCGAGTCGGACGCGATCAGCCCGTGCTTTCAGATGCGCTGCTGCTAATGGCGATCGCTCGGATCTTTTTAGGCAACTCTATTCCCAACCATCAGCCGAGCTGGGTGAAGCTAGGACTGGAGGGCGCAACGGAATCGCTTACCTGGGGCTGTAACGATATTGGCGGCACGCTGATGGAGGAGCATATTACCACCATGGCGGGCGCGATCGGCGGCACCTGCATGGAAGTCGGAACATTGCGATCGGCGATCGAATCTCTAGGCAGACCGCCACAGCAGCGAGATACGTTGTATGGAGAAGTGCAGGAGCAAGGATTGCCCGAAAAGATTGAGGCTTAAAGAAAAGTTCATGATTTGGGCAAATCCAGCTCAAATAGCGCGGCAATGCCTGGAGCTTCGGGTAGGGTTGCCGTAGGCTCAGATGCAGAAGTAGACCCCGATCGTCCAAAGTGAGAGAAGGTTTGCTCAGCAAATAGACGAGCAATGCCGACATCTTCAGAAATTTTGTGGCTAGCCTGGGGCGATACAGGTTGGAATGGTTTAGATTGAGTCGAGGGTTGAGCCACAGGCTGGGCAGTAGGCTGGGCAACAGGCTGGATAACGGGCTGGACAACGGGCTGCTCATGAACCGCAATGGCGCGATCGATCGCCTGCATCCGGCGCTCTTGGTCGAGCGTGATCCGTTCTTGGGTATTGCCTAATCCAGGCGCATTCCATCGCTGAAGACGGGGATCAAAAAACGACTGAGTTCGTGCCCACAGCACCGCATCGTCACCCGACAAGCCGTTTTGGTGGGCTTTTGCCAACCAGTCAATGTAGCCATCTTGATCTAAAACTGCCTTGGGAGCCTGATTGGCGAGGTCAATGCCGTTGAGCGCTTCCTCCAGCGTTAGAGATATTCCTCTAGCTTGAGCTTTGGCTTGCATAATGCCCGCCTGATCTTGTAGCCGATTTAACTGCTTGACATCGGCATCTTCTGGAGTAGCGGCTTCATGCTGATAGGAAAAGCTGCCTAGATTCCATGCTTTATTGCCCGGATCAACATGACCGAAGTAAGCCGGATTGCGATCGCCCTCTGGGGTGCGTGTACCCTCTGCACTACCAACCGCCTTGGCAACCAGTGAATCAGAATTGCCTACAAACAGATTGGCTAGAGATGCAGTATCTACGCCTGGATCTACGCCCTGATCTGCTTCTGGAATAGCATTAGGAAGGACTTTAGGGTTTGCTGTCTGAAACTGAAAAGATGGCTGAGGTAGAGCAAATTTTAACTCAACAGGTTTTGCGGCTACTTCAGTTTTGGTAGTCTGAAGTTTAATAGTCTGAAGCAGTCCCACAGCAACAGGAGCAGCTTCCGGAATGGCTTGTGTGGAAATAGGTAGGGTGGCAGGCTGATCTACGGCAGGCTGATCTACGGTAGGTTGATCTACGGCAGGCTGATCTACGGCAGGCTGATCTACGGTAGGTTGATCTGCGGCAGACTGCTCGGCGGCAGACTGATCAGGCGGCGGCAGATGATCCCAAGAGCGATCGGCAGCACCTACGGGCACTTCAGCCGCACTGGAAGGAACCGCCAAACGATCGCCATTGCCAGCATCAAGACTCACTGGATTAGAGTGGGTAGCCAGAATCTCATCCGCCCCGCCGACCAAAGCTTCTGCCTGAGCTACAGAGCCGTAGCCCAAAGTAAGCATCATTAGCCCCACTAACAGCAGATGCCGATGCAACCCATGAGAACGAGGGGATAACTCTTCTGAAAAATCTTCTGGAGAGGGGCTGCGCCAAACCCGCACAATTTTTAAGATCCAGCTTATCCAGTCAATGTGTTGCATGGTCATTATGTTTTAAGAGCGTTTAAGGGGATTTAAGAATGCGTTCTAAAATATCTTTGGCAGGTTCGACGATCGTCCAGGTGCCGTCGGGCTGCTTGCGTAGGGTAGCGAAGTAAAGGTAGTCTCCAGAGCCGATCGCCTCTCCAGCTTGAACTTCGCCTAGATTAGGCTTGCTCAACCCACAGAGCCGAAACAGATATGCCGGCACATCAGGACTAGAAAACAGCACGCACTCGCTGCTATTGGGCTGCACCCGTCCGGCGAAAGGTGCGTATGCTGTGTCGCCTCCTAGCCGAATAGAGATGTCACCCAATCCAGCTACAACAAAATGGTCAGCAATGCGATCGCCCGGTTTAATCGCCCAGTTCTGCTGAATCTGGATTTGCCGCATGGGTTCAGGGCTAGGATTGAGACTACAAGCCGTGGTGCATAGCGCGATCGCCAGCCCCCCAATGCATTTCTCAATCCCAATTATCCGAACCATGGCTTTTATAGGTAATGGTTTAGACCTATACTTTATCGGCTTAAAACATTACCGCTTTACTCAGGAGCCTGAAATCGAAACTGGTATCCCGCATATTCTTCACCCTCGTAAAGGACAATTAGCCAAGTATGGGGATCAAAGGCTAGCGGATAGACCTCCCGCTCAGACACTACTCCAGCTCGCACCTCAATAGTCGGCAACTGACAGTAGGACTGTGGCAAAATCTCCTGCACACGAGATTTAGGGTCTCGCTCGGATATTGTCAGGAAAGCCGCCAGCTTTTCTCTGGAGAGAACTATATCTCCACGGATTTCGCCCTGACAGGTTTCGGTCGGACGTGAGGACTTGAGGGAATTGCCCATAAAGTTGCCCCAGCTCACTCGCCGCACGTCCACCATCAGTGCAAACCCTACCAAAACAAGACCCAGTAGCAGCAAAACTTTTAGAATCGGCGGATCGCTTTCAAGATCGCTCATTGTGGTTTTCCTTAGGTTCCATGAATACAAAACAAGTGGTGACAATGAATAGCCACGCGACTCCTAAAATCAATGGACTCACAGCAAACCTCCAATTAAAAATCCAATCATGATGACGATTAATCGACAGCCCCAGGTAAGAGTCAGTTTCGGTGTCACTCTCGATCGATAGACGGCGATCGCTCCAGGAGTCACCATAAGGGCGATCGCGGAGAACCGAAAGGCAGGGTGAGCCGACAGCAAAAGATTGAGTATTACCCGTACCAGCACTGCGCCAAATAGAAGAGATATGCCCTCTTGAAAGCTAAGACTACGGGCTTTGCGCTTTTGCGCCCTTGCCTGAATAGCGGCTCGGCTGTCTCCAGGGGATGCTGTGCTATGGGATGCTGAACGAATTTCTGGACTAGACACCGGTCTTCTCTTCCCCAGCAATAACTCCCGAAACCCTTGCGTCCAGCTCGATCGAGGCTTAAATGAGGGCGCTGTACGAAAGCGCAGCGATTGAGCCGTCAGTGCTGCCTCGCGCTCGGCTTTGAATAGATCGACCGATCGCTCCCTAACGACCAAAATACCCGCCTGGTTTTTCTCAACCAGGGGCACGCTGATCTGCGAATACTTACAAACAGCCGGAATCTCGATATTCGAGGCATCGTAGCCTGCTCGTGCTGCATTCACTACCTCTAGCGTCTTCCAGTCTCTTTCAATCTGCTGAGCGATCGCCTTGAGTTCTAAAATCGCCGTTTCTTGAGTCATTGAAATCTGATTGATATGCAGAGCTTGAGCTTCCAGGCGCTTAAGATCCGCGTCAATCTGGGCGTTAGACCGATCTGGAGTTGGCTGAACGAATTGCTGCAAATACTGAACAGATTTCTGCTGCAAGCGATCGGCGTTTACGTGCGCCTGAGTGACCGGGCGCACAGGTTCCCAATCCACATCTGCTTCAAGGCGATCGGCTGTAGAAGTCTGGGACGGCTGTAGAGAAAGACTTGTGGACGGGCTTGGGGCTGAAATAGGGGGTAGATTGATCTGGGGTAAATCTACTTGTAGTTGCTTAGTCTGGGATTGCTTAGTCTGGGATTGCTTAGTCTGAGATTGTCTAGCCTGTGGTTGTTTAACCTGAGGTAGCTGATCTACCTGAGACTGCCGTGCAGGAGCAGTCAACACAGTTTTGGCTGAGACACGATCGCCCTGGGGCGCATTAATGGCTTGTTCTGATAGCCATTCTGAAAAAGGATGGATAGAGCGAATCGCCAAGTTCTGAGATTGCGGGTGCGAATTGACCTGGTGCGAACTGCTCTGATGCGAATTGACCTGATACAACCGTAGATTTTGTTTAATCGCTCTCATTTCTGTCTGCGATTCGCTCATATCGGCTCCTATCTCATGTTTGTTTCAGACGTTTGCTTCAGGCATTTGCTTCAGACCTTTGCCTTAGGTTAGGGTGCTATCTAACCCATTTGAAGCGCCGCAAAACTGCTTTCAGTACTAACGTACTATTAATTTAGTACATTGGTACTGAAATTTCAACCCATTGAGCAAAATTTTTATGCTATAGCGGTTTTCGACTCAATACGATACACTAAAAGACACTGATAATGGTAGGGCTACTCATTTATGAAAGCGTATTCAGTTGATTTGCGCCAAAGAATTAT
>CASBQM010000275.1 GCA_949127645.1 Synechococcales cyanobacterium PMM_0036 | reverse complement strand
GCACACAGTTGTGCATCCACGCACAAGTCTGTGCGCCGATGCACACAGTTGTGCATCCACGCACAAGTCTGTGCGCCGATGCACACAGTTGTGCATCCACGCACACAGATGTGCATGGATGCACAAATCAAGTTTCAGAACCCTTACTGGATAAGGGTTCTGAAACTTCTCATACTATTCATACTTATTCAGACTTTATTAAAACTCTCTCTCAGACTGAGAGAGAGAATTTTTTAAACTTTTCTGAAAAGAAGATTAGCGGGTTCAGTTTCCCGATCGTCAACATTCATAATTACTTGGCCGCAAAGGACGCGGAAGGCAAACCAAATTACCTCGAGATTTATCAACAATGGGCAACCTCGCCAGTTGGTCAAGAAGCGAGGAAACAAGCGATCGCGGTCAAACACGATTTTGCCAACCACCCTGATCGCGTGGAGCATCTTTGGGCAATTTACGAAAAAGGCGACGCTTGGATACAAGAAAAAGAATCGGAACGAGAGTTTCGCCAAGCGTTCTACGAATGGGCTTATGAAATAAAAGCGTTCGAAGGAGTGTGCTACTAATGATAATAAAACAACTGCCACAACTGCCACCAGAACCAATAAGACCAGAGCGATTAAGCTCTGAAGCTATGAAAGAAGTTTGGAAACCATCTTGGAGATGCTTTGCCTGCCATGATTCTGGCATCATTAATTACTACTTAGTTTTTCTAGTAATCCCAGATTTCAACGACAAAATTCACAAATATCCAGCTTGTAAAAATCCTTCGTGTAAGAACATTGCACCAGCTTCCTCAAATCCGAATTATGATCATAGATTCAGCATTGAGGTTTGCCGGGAACTAGACAAGATTTGTAGGGAAGATTGGGCGCAAACGATAGAGAACAAATTTATCAATTTTAAAGCCTTGGCTGAAATGAAAAAGATGCCTGGAAGTACAGACAGAACGGCTAATGATGATAGAGAAATTTTGCAGCGCAAAGCTGAGATTGAAGCGCAAAGCTGAGATTGAAGCAATTACCCACGAGCAATGGTTAAAAAAATATCTCTTGTTTTAAACAAGAGATATTTTGCGTTGGGGGTTTTTAAAAAGGATTATTCTCTAAGCTTTAGCTCTTGTTCAAGTTCAAGTTCAAGTTCAAGACGCTCTAGACGCTCATCAATCGCATCTCTCACAAAGTCTGAAATAGATTCAAATTCCTTCAAGCGATCATAAATATTTGTGGGTATTCGAATTCCTACAAATTTCTGATGTTGACCATGCCCAGCATTCGTAGCAAACTGATTCTTCCCCAAAGCATTATTCTTATTGCCTTTTGGCGCTCCCGGCTTCCCAAGCTTATATTGTTTTTCCATCTATTTATCACAACTGTCAGCATCTCTATAATAACTTTTGTTTAACTTGGATAAATGCTCATTTAAGAATAATAGATTTTTATTAGATCTATTTACACCCCACCACTACCACCACAACTTCTTACGATTAATTCCCACAATTAATTGTGGGAATTAATCTATAGGGGCTGATTCACCTTTAGGCAAAGTACTAACAGGGGTTGAGTCTTTCTTATCCTTCTTATCCTTCTTATCTTCTTTCTCAAAGGCTTCTTTAGTAGCCTTGTTAAATTCTTTTACCTGATCACCAATTTCATCTACTGTCTGCTTAGACTGTAGTCCCACCTGACTTACAGTATCTAGATCGTTAGCAAACTGGGCACTATTATTAAGGGCATTATGGATGCTCTCGAACCTAGCTATCCGCGCCGATAAGCCTTCATTCATCCAAGCATAAGCATCCTCAAAAACTACCCCTGCTTTATGTAGAGCATTGCCAATGCTCGCTACATATTGCCCCGTAATTTGAATAACTTGTAAAGTCCCATAAGCTATGGTTGTCATCGAATTTAGTATATTTGCAGCAGCGTTGTAAACAACGCTGTAACGTTTCCATTTTTCTTTAAAGGTTGCATAATTATTTGCCCCTACAGCGCCTTGAATAATATTTTCTATTGAATCTCCGATAAGATGAGTAATTTCTATGGGATTACCTTCCCAATCTTTTAATCCCATAGCTGTGAGAATATTTTGGATAATATCTAGACAGCTTTGAACTACTTGTGTAGATAGCAGTGCTGCATTATGCAACTCTACAGCTAAGTTTATTACCATTAATAGTTTAGAAAAATCAAGTATCCCTAAACCCTTTTTAACATTGTTTCCTAAATTAGGTAATAGGTTTCCTGGGTTAAAGGTTTTTGCAGGATTAAACGGTAAAACTGGTGCAATAACACCCCCAGCAATTCCAGGCGGCGATATTGGTATTGGTAAGCCTGGCAAAGGAATATTTAAATTAAGAGGAAGTTTAAAGGCTTGCAGGTTTGTAGTCGGGGAACTTACTGGAGGGCAGAAAGCACCTCTACTCCTTTGATGCGACAAATCGCTGTCGGCTGTTCCTCCTAGCCCAAAAGAAGGAAAAACTACTTCCGAATTAGCAGTAGGGAATGGAGCGGCTATCCCTCTCCCTGTATTTGTTGTCGTGTTGCCAGTAGGCAAAGATTCAAAAGTTAAACCTGTATCAATCAACGCAATATCAGAATTAGAGGTAAATCCGTTCGCCCATTTAGCAAATTCGGCTCCAGCCGCTTGTTGATGAGTTTTTAAATCATCATAATATTTCTTAATAGCATTACTATAATCAGCAGCAGGATAAGAGTTATTCGTAACTGGGCTATGTAAAAGCCCACCATATTTTTTGTCTGTTGATGTTTCATCAACAGTATGCACAGATGAACTGCCGGCAATTCCCCCAGTAGGGGCAACTGAAGTATAAGGAACAACCGGATTAACTACGGTAGTAGGCAATCTACGTACTGGATTATCGTGGTGATGTGTTGTTGGTGGTGGCACGCTAGCAGGTGCATAGGAAACGTTAGCCGATGGTGGAATTATCGGTACATCAACCGATAATTTTTGAGGTTGAGCGCCAATATTGATGCTGCTAGTGATGTTAACGCTAGGTTCTGTATTTGCATTATCCCCAATATTAATAGCTTTAGGTGGCTGTAACAATGCGCTAGCAGATTCTAACGCTCTTTCTTCGTCATCTCCAGACGTAATAGGGGGTATTCCTAAATTAGAATCTTCAAGGCTTAATATTCCGTATGCAACTGCAAGCGGTTGCAGGAACTTTGAAGCTATCGTAACAGCACTTTCTGCTGCTGCTAACGCACTAGCTTCAGCAGCAGCCTCTGTAGCGGCTGCTGCTGAAGCATTAATAGTTGGTATTAAAAATCCCATAATTTTTACCTATAGTGAATTCTTATGCTATTGGGATCAATATCTGGTAAACTTTCTAACAAAGAATATGGTATCACTTCAGCAGGTTGATTAGGATCAGGTTGATAATAAATCGTTAGCCTATTAGGGTCAAGTCCTGGGAAGCTAGCCAATTCAGAATAAGGCAGTATTTCATCTTGCTGATTAGTTCGAGTATCTACTGATGGTAACACATCTGGCGGTTCTTGAGCTATTAATGGAGTTTCGGTGTCAGAAATAGGTTGTAATGGTGTATCCGGTTCAGTAAGTGTAGGTAGTGGTGATTCTGTTTGTTGTTGTATGTCTACTAGGGTTGAAGGAGTTGTAACTGGTGGAATATTCAGACTAGAAAGAAACCTAGATAAATCAGCATAAGGTACAGTTTCCGGTAGTTCACCTGGATTAGCCTGATAAAAAGCTGTAATTTTATTAGGATCAAGTCCTGATTGCACAAATCTATTCATTTCTGAAAAAGGTATCACTTCAGCAGGCTGATTGGGGTCAGGTTGATAATGAAAATTGATATTATTTGGGTTTACACCACTTGATTGTTGTTGTTGTTGTTGTTGTTGTGTTAGCTGGACTGCTAAAGCCTTGATATATTGAAGCGGTCTATTTTTAGGTTTCTTTTGTTGAGGATTGGCAGCAGGTTTTTTCCTACTTTCATCCTTTACAGTTTGCCCAACTACTATCCCCAAATTTAATAAAACCTGCCCAATATATTTCACAATACTTTTAGCATCTTTAGCTAATCCAGGGTAAGGAACCCTGGCAAATTGCTTGCCACTCAACCTAACTCCAAAAGTTTTCATAATTACTGGTAACCCCAAGCCTGCTAATATTTCTTTAGTTATCTGTTGAGTAACTTGGGAGCTGACTAGCGTACCTGATGTTATTTCACTATTTCTACTAGCCATATATAATATATCTTTTATAGCGGCTAGTAAGCCTTCATATTTGCTAACCCTGCCACTACTATCAGCGTTAGGAATAGCATAAGCAGCTAAATTTTGTAGATCTAAAGCTTTATCGAAAGTATCGAACCTTACTTTTTCTAATTGAAGGAGATTATTAATTAATACATAGTCTCCAGATTTAATAAACACCTTCCCTGTATTAAATGGGTCATGTAAAAAAGAATTGCTTACTAGCTCAACTACCATGCCGTCCTCGATATCATTGGCATTATATTGTGAACTATGCTCATCCCATTGATTAAGTAACCAACCGCCTGGAATTGCTGAACCAGCATCTAATTTTTGAGGTGGCGAATATAATAATGGTTCCCTTGTAGCAACATTTACTTTAATCCCTACAAGTCTAGAGAGTCGTTGATTTATGTACCATAAATTAGTTGAATTAGGAATTGTACCTAATGGTAAAGTCGCAGTAGCTTCAATGATTTGACTTCTTCTTTCGGCGCAACCTAATAATTCCCAAATTTCAACAGTCCGAGGAGAATCTACCATAGTAGGATCGATGTTTGTGCTTAATCTGTTTACATCATACCATTTTATAGTATCTATAGAATCAATATAATTTTGTATTGAGATATTTATAGTCGTCGATGGTAATCCGGCATTCATTATTAAAGGAATTTTATAGGTTCCAGAAAAATAAGGCGCTGATAATAATGCATTACTACCTGGGGTAGTCCCAATAGTGCCAGACTGACTATCTAAAATAGTTAAAACAGGATTAATAGCTGTAACTTTAGTATCATAAATCATTGCTAAAACCGCTTGTAAGTTACCACTACCATCTACAGATTCTTGAATTAATATATTAACAGTAGGGTAACTACTTTTAAATAAATATGCAGCAGCGCCATTAATCGAACTCTTTAAGATATCTAGATTGTTACCAAATATAGAAACAACATAACTTAAGTCAAAAGAACCAATATCCTCTTTGACTGGAATATCACGAATAGTAAAATCATAAATACTTTGTTCATCAATAGAATTGAATGATGTATTATAACTGTTTCCTATATATTGATTCCATAAAGTAGGAGTAGTCACAATATCTTTAGCCAACTTACAATCACTATATAAAGCATGTTCTAATATTGACGAATTTATATTAAAAAGTAAGTCGTCACTTGAATACTTTAGTTGCGGTTGAAGAAGAGGTCTACTGTATGGAGTTAAAAACCAACCACCACCAACAATAATGTCTGTATGCAAAACAACGAAACTATTTTTCCAATAATTATTATTAGCATAAGTTATCCCTGAAAATTTAAACCATGCAGGAATAGCAATAAGGTTTGAATCAGCAAAACTCATCCCCATATTGTCGCTATAATCATCTAATGCCCATGAGGAATCATTAAGAGGCTGTCTCTGAGCAATAGAGAGCAAAATTGGTATCCCAGCAACGTCATAAAACTTCCCAAAAAGATCGAAAGCAGTAATAGGTAATCTACCTTTATGGCGCAGTGTTAACTGAAGGCTGGTTACTATTTGATAAAGCCTTGGATAACAAGTGTTAATGCAAATGTCTAAACCATTTAATAAAATTTGCAAATTAGAAAACAGATACATCTTAGATATAACATCAATCTGTTGTATTACATTCTGTGTGACTGATGATATCCCGTCACTTGATATCACCATGCTACAAATTGCCATCTTTTGCAAATTAATAGTTATTATTAATGGATTAATATCTGTATAAAAACTACAATAATCTTTATCATAGGCTAGTTCATCAGCCTCATTGCTTCTTAACCAAGTTATTAATATTCTTTGTGGTGTATTAGTAGCAGGTAGTGTGATGGTTAAATTGATGGTTTGGTTTCCACTACCTAAAAAAGTAGAATCTATATAGTTAGCTAAAACTGGATGTGTCTCACCCCAATTAATCGTAGATGGTATTCTAGTGCCAGCAAAGAAATTAGGGGAAAAACCCATCAATATAGCATTATTACTTTTATCACCATAATTATTAAAATGTGGATAATAAAAGAATGTACCTGAATATTTGGCTAAAAAATTATATATTCTAGAGCTATAATCATCACACCAAACATATTCAAATGGTGTAAATCTTTCAATTAACAAAGCCTGGTCTACTGCAACAGGAAAATTAATAAGCTGGCGTAATAATTCTTCTACTACAACCGACACATAATCTATCTGTAGTAGATCGTATCGTTGATAATCATCATAATAATACAATTCAGGTTTAATAACATAGTTATTCCCTCCCCCAGATAATAGGGGGTCAATGTGATTATTAAAGTAGGGGAGGGGTAACGGCATAGCTCTTAGTAATTTGTGATTCAGATACCTAACTAAGCGGCGATACCTATCGCTGTAAATCCTATAGGAATAGAATTGCTAAACGGAGTTTGTCCAAAATTAGCAGTAAAGGCTACGCCAGGAAATTCGCTACCACCAGCAGGGTATAAATTCCCTATTATATTAGCAATTGACTGTATCAATTGCCCATTAGCGTAAAAACTGAGGAAACCATTATCAGCATCGTAGGCAACCATTATGGTTAATGGTTTCGCTAATTGAATAGTATTTATGACATTATTGCCTATCGGAGAATTGTAATGAACCACTTCATTTTGATCTACCAGTAAACCCCATGCGTTGTCGTCACTCCCTAGTTGTGAATACACATTCACACTACTGTTAGCCACGCCGACAATAAATTTATTATCAGTTGAACTAACCTCCCAGCACCTCTTACCCCTAATCAATTGATTAGCTAGCACTACTTCCATATTACTGGTGGTAGGTGTTGCCGTAAGTAAATTATTGCTTAACGTAAAACTAGGTGCTGATTTACTAGCATCCCAAGTAACTACGCTTAGTGGTGGTGGTGGTGGTGAGAACAGATGTGACATTGCTACAACATCTGCTCGTAGACCTGTCAATGCAGTAGTGTGAATCTTTAAAGCTGTACTAATTGTGTTTATTTCATTGCTTAACCTATTTGTAAAATAATCTAACTCGTCAAAATGAGCTTGCACACTCGTGTCAAGCGGTGGCACGACGTTGGATGCTGACTGCAAAGCATCAACAGCATCAACTAACGCATTATGCTTAGTGATTACATAAGTCCCATTGCACGCTGTAGTATCAGTAGCGGCTATCGGGGTAGCGTTGTCATGTAAAGACAAGGCGATTTTAGAACTTGAAAGGTCAATAGGGTTCATTAATTGGTTCTCCTACAATTAATTGCCACAATTAATTGTGGCAATGGTACTAAGCTTGTAACAATGATGAATTAATTTGAATCTATAGGCTTGTCAAGCACAACGTTTTGCAAGATTTCTACTTGATTTTTAAGACTTGCTACTTGACTATTAAAATTCAATAGAGCGTTCTCTAAGGTATCTACTAGCCTATTGTGTTGTCGAATAAGGCTTTCAAGCCTTATTCTTAAGATTCTAGAGTCTTCGACATGGTAGCTCCTAGCGGAAACTTTGCATTTAGAGAAAATGTTACTGTCACTATTGTATAACATTTTTAGCCTTTAACGCTACGAACAAAAAAATTGTCACTCCACCTTTGAGAATCGCCAGCGTTAGGGTTCATGCTAATTGTCCCCGTTCCACCACCACCACTAGAAGGTAGGGCTGTAATAATCTGTTTAACCGCTTGAAACAAATTGGCGGTACTAGCGTATACAGTCGCATCGTAAGGGAGACTTGCTCGCACGTTAATGTATGGGTTCGTAGCGTCAAAGATTGTTGCTAGGGTCATAAAATCTGCAATTGGAGAAGTTTGAGCATTATTCCCTTGAGATAAAGTTAGCCCCAACCAATAGATAAATTTTTCGATGGTGTCTACCCAAACTGGTTCAGCAGGGATAGGCAAAGGGTTAGTGCTTGGTGGAACGGGGATAGCAGTCTCAGGATATACATTAGATTTGACAATGCTAGTTAAACTGGAACGAAAGTTAAACCCTGATTTTATTACAGGGCTAAGAACGAATGGTAGCTTAATGTCCAACTTTATAGCTGATACAGCCTGACCCTCGACAGTCATCTGACCAAAACTAAAAGTGGCGTTGCCCTGCAAATTGGCAGGTAGATTGGACTTCCACAAAAGAGATGAAATCAAGAAAGCTTGTTCAAGATAGCTAAAGTAACCATCGCGAACACTTTTAACCGGAAAGATTACGGGAGGCGCTGGCATATTTAAACTCGTTATGTTGTTTGTACTAAAATCATGCTAGCATAGATTCTAGCATAGATTCAGGGATTAAACAAATTCTCAATAATCCTTAGTATGAGGTTGACAACTGTATGAATAATCCTTCCGTGATAGATAATCCTTCCGTGTTTACGTATAATCTGAGCGTAAAACTTAACGACAATCCAGGGCTATTACTATCTGGGGCAACAGGTGATGGTAATTTTACTTTCACTAATATTCAAAATAACTCAGTAAATAAAATAGATAAATTTAACCTAACTTTAGGTAATGCTCAATATACAGAGAAAGATGATGTATATTTTCCCAATTATCCCTTAGAGTATTCACCTAACGGTAATGGTGATGTAGCAATAATCTACGAATCAGGCATTTTACCAGACCCATCACATTTCGCCTTTCAAATCGTAAACGATACAATTAAAATTTACAATAGTCCTGATGGCAATCAAATTATCCTGATAGGAGAAGGTAGCGTAACCTATACCTTGAATACTGCACCACCAACATCTATCCCTGAATCTAGCTCTAGTAATGTTTTTTTATTGTTGCTATTTTGTTTTCTATGCTTTACCTTTAAAAAAACATTAAAAAGGGTTTTTTAATAAATGACATTATTACCTAGTTTTAGCGGTTTAGGGATTGACACTTTAGAACGAGGTATAGTGCTATCGACGCTATTGCTTAGACAATCATTGATAGACCCCACAAACAACAACATCCCTAGTGATAGTCCATTTAGAAATGCTATACAAATAGCATTCGGACAAACGGCACTACTATCAGGCTCTATACAAATACAAGCTAGGATGCCAATTGACGAGAAAACGTCTCTTATATCTAACTTAGATATAATAAACAATGCGTATGCTTTTTCTAATTATCAAAATAACTTAAATAACATTCCTGTTAGTGCTTCGAGTGTTATTTTTCAGGGCTCTGTCAAAAATGCCCCTATGGTGATTGGGCTAAAAAATATTCCGTTAGCACCATCTTATGTAATATCTTTAGAACAATATTTTTTATGGGCTGTTTTCACCTGGAGCGAAAGTTTAGCTAAAACAGCCCAACAAGCAATAGCTAATCAAACCTGGACTAGCAAAAGCGGTAGTGGTGGAAGTGGGGGTACTGCTACATCAATAGGAACTACAGTTCCTATTAATTATTTATACAATCAATCGTCTCAAGTTAATTTAAATTTAATTGGTGGCAATAGTGATTATTCTAATTGTACTGTTAATTTAACCTTACCTTTTGAATGGCATAAATGGCTAAATAGTAACAACATTATAGAGAGTGTAATTAACCTTGGTGTAATTTAATGCCACTAAATGCCACTAAATGCCACTAAATCATAGAAGATAATGCCACTAGATCATAGAAGATTAACCAGAAAAATTTTAATCGAACGGCATAACTACAATGTCGTTCAAGTTTTTAAACATGCTCACGGTAGAGATGTTATCAATGAACCGGAAGCAGCCGTAAGAAACGCTTGTTTGATTAAAACTAAAGACACTGATAGTTTAGCAATATTAAAGGTGTTATTATTTAGTGAAGTTTTAGGTTTCACTCAGCATAAATTAAGTATGCCTGAATTATACACCTTACAGGCATCAAATATACCACAGCTATGTATAACCTATATTCCGATACATTACCCTAAACAGAGAGGGTATTATCAATTTACAATTCCACATTACGCCGGTAGCCATGTACCACCAGCACCTTTTTATCATAAAGGAAAACATTATAGAATATGGAAACTAAAAGACGGTAGCACACTACAAGCTTACGCAAATAGCGATGAAGGTGCTTTACAGATGTTAGAAACATATAGAGGACATATTAATCCACAATTTAAACCAGCAGAATTTAACCCTAGAAAGGGAGAGGTTAGCGGACATAAACATAAGCAAATAGAATTAAAACCATTTCGAGCAGATTACTACCCGCAAGGATTAAATAGTGGGATAGTGGAATGGCAGCACTGGTATGGCGGCTCTATATAAGGTATAAGGGGGACGCACACGTTTTTGAAGATTCTGTAAAAATTCTATATCCGTTGATTCCTAGGAATCAACGGATAATAAAGTTACGTCAAACCTATAGCTCATATACAAAATTCGTTTTTTGTGTGTTAGAGTGATTCTAGTGTTAAAAATACTCAAAGTTTCAAAGAAGGACTTAAACGACTATGGCAGCTTTTATCAATGGTGGTGGAGATCTTATCGCTACAACGCTAGAACAGGCATTCCTAGAGCTTTTTTGGAGGCTTAATGAGGCTGAGAAGGCACAAACTTTAAATTTAGGAATTGCCCGGAAAACAGCTTGGACGGCTGACTTAGGTAATCAGACTGTAAGTTTTGCGGCTACAAACTTACCCATTGCAACAACTGTAGGTGCTGGTGCTGTCACTTTATCCCCATTAAACTATTTGGGTGGTATATTAGGCAATTTTGATCCAGGTGGTGCAGGCAGTTTGACAGCAACGCATTTAGCAGCCGCTCTAGTTGAGTGTGCGTCGTTGATTAACAACGCAGAACTAAATATCCCGCAAACAATTGCAACTAATACTCCGCACACTACAGTAGTGATTTTTGACGAAAATACAAAAAGTGTAAACATCACAAGTACTTTGCCTATAGAGACCATCCAAGACCCGGCTACTGGCGGTGTGGTTGTAACCGCTATGACATTCTTGCCATAATCTCAATTGTATAAATTAGAGGTAGAACAACATGGGGACAAACCCGAAATTAACGAAGCTTACGCCAGAGCAGAAATTTGTAGCCGCCAAGGAAGCATACAAATTTCCTATTCATGGTGCGGTCGACGAGGTTATAGGACAGCCAGTAATTTTCCTAAAGCCTTGGCAAGCCAAAATACTTCATTTAACTAATCACAAATTCACTAAGGCTGAACTAAACAATTTAAAATTATCAGTAGTTACGTATCATGCGGAAAAACGAAAATTTCATGGTAAGGAAAGACTAGTCAGAACAGCTAAAGGATTAAAAAACTTCCAGCTAACGCCCAGGACTTGCAAACTGATATTGGCCAAACCTGAAGAGGTGACTACTGGTACAGGTAAAGCACATCTAGCTAAATCTGTAGAGTTACCCATCCCTAGAGGGCTACACAAAGCTGACATAATACATTTTTTCAGAGATGGTGATGGGAAGGGCGCTGTGTCTAGAATGCAGTACCGAGGTAAGATGTCCGATGTACTACCAGGCATTCGTCATGAAGAGCCCGCTAAGCCTGGCGAAGATGCTCAATCATAATTAATGAGTGTATTCAATGGTGGTGGTGGTGACTTAATTTCCACCAACTTGCCATCAGCGTTACTTGAAGTTTCCTTATTACTATTAAATGTTCAAAAAGTATTTAATAGTAATTTTGAAATATTCTCAGTTAAATTAGTTTCAATAACCACAGACTTTAATATACGAAAAAGTAGTATTATATTAAATATTCCATCTGATATTCTCTCAACAGCTTTAATCCCTACACAATTCCAATACAGCTCTAAAGTTTTTTTTCAAACAGTACTAAACTCTTTCAATACTGGTATTGGAGGAACGCTAAATGTAATCAGTAAAACAGAAGCTATTTTGCAGATAGCACAGTTATTATATCAAGCAGAAATTAATGTTTCAGTCCCGTTGCCAGGATTCTGTCAGTTGAAAGCCATTATTGAATGGACACAAATAATGGGTAGCAAATACACTG
>CASBQM010000274.1 GCA_949127645.1 Synechococcales cyanobacterium PMM_0036 | reverse complement strand
GGCATTGATTCAGGCATTGATTCAGGCATTGATTCAGGCATTGATTCAGGCATTGATTCAGGCATTGATTCAGACATTGATTCAGGCATTGATAAAGCTCCCAATAGCTCAATAATTTGACGATGATTAATCTGGAATCAAGGCAGGTTTGTCCTTTATCCTATGTCAGATTATCTATGCTGGATAACTCTAAGATGGATGACCGTGAGCCGGATGACTCTAAGCTAGATAACCTAACTGGCAATCATCTCTCACAGCTCACCTCATAGATTGTTTAAGACTGTATTATCATCCAGAGCCATTGACTTTTTGAAAGGTTAAGCTGAGAGAAAGAAATCCTACCAGAATCAGGACTTGAGGTATGCAAGGCAGAGTTTTTCAGGCATTAGAAGCGTTTTCAGGCATTTATAGTGGCTGGATTCTCTGGAATTTGTTTCTAGCCTTTATTCCCTTAGCTCTGAGTTTCTGGCTATTTCGTCGCAAGGCTGTGAAAAGGCGATCGCTTCCTTGGTGGCTCCTATTCATCACATTTGTAGCGTTCTTACCCAACGCTCCCTATATGCTGACAGATATCATTCACTTGATCCGAGGCACCCGCGCAGGCTATGCAATTTGGCTAATTGCCCTGATTTTTATTCCGCTGCACTTAATCGCAATTTTGGGTGGCTTTGAAGCTTACGTTATCTCTCTAATTAATCAGGGTACCTACCTGAAACGTCAGGGCGTGGGTCAGTTTGTCCTTTGGTCTGAGTTGGCGGCTCATGCCTTGTGCGCGATCGGCATTTATCTAGGCAGGTTCATCCGGCTCAATAGCTGGGATCTCGTCACTGACCCACGCGATGTGTTGACGACAACGGTGAACACGCTGACCAGCAAGCAGCCTGCGCTGACTATCGTGATTACTTTCGTTGGGCTAGCGATTTTCTATTGGGTGATGAAGCAAATCACGCTGGGGATATACCTACGAATTCGCTACGCCCGTATGGGAATTGATGTGCCGGACTAGAAAAGTGCCGGACTAGAAAAATTGGCGTTGCTAAATTGAGGTATGAACGCTAAAACCCGCCCACCCTTCGGGAAGCAAGCTACACCCTAGCCTCCTAAAAGGAGAGGGGACAAGACTTCTAGCTCCCTTCTCCCCTAGGAAGAAGGGTTGGAGATGAGGACAAATCATACTTGCATTCAGCAACGCCAAAAAATTAAACTTCAACGAGCTGTGGTTCTGAAGCATCTTCGACCTGCCAGCCGCTCTGGGCAAGCTGAGCGATCGCCCTATCCAGCAGCTCCACCCCCTGATCCAGCGTTTCTACTAACGCCAATTTTCCCCGTAGATCGGCTGCGCCCATAAAACCTTTGGCATACCAAGTCATGTGCTTGCGGGCTTGACGAATACCCCGATCACCTTTGTAAGCCCACAGCATTTGCAAGTGATCTCGGGCACATTCCAATCGGGCGATCGGCGTGGGAGACTGACGTAATTCTCCGGTTTTCAGGAAGTGATCGACCTCCCCCACCAGAAAGGGATAGCCTAGCGTGCCGCGTGAACACATCACGCCATCAGCTCCAGTCATTTCCAAACAGCGCACGGCGGCATCTACCGAGAAAATATCGCCGTTGGCAATCACAGGAATCGTGAGAGCTGCCTTAACCCGAGCAATCCATTCCCAGCGGGCAGAGCCATTGTATCCTTGGGCGCGGGTACGCCCGTGCAAAGTCAGCATTTGCGCTCCAGCATCCTGCATCCGCTGAGCAAATTCGACGGCGTTAATCTCCTGATCTGACCAGCCGATGCGAGTCTTGACCGTGACGGGCACCTTGACCGCCTGAACGACCGATCGCACAATTTCTTCGGCAATTTCCGGCTGACGCAGCAGCGAAGATCCGCCTCCGTTTTTAGTGATTTTGTTCACCGGACAGCCCATGTTGATATCAACCGTGTCAGCACCCTCCTCAACGGCTCTCTGAGCCGCCTCCGCCAAAAAATCGGGGCGACAGTCAAACAACTGAATGCTAATGGGTCGCTCGTGGGGGTCAATTTCCATCAGCTTAGGCAACTGCTTGACGTAATGCAGCCCGGTGGCGTTAACCATTTCGGTATACATCATAGAGTCGGGAGCATAGCGCCGCACCAGCCGCCGAAACACCAGATCTGTCACACCCGACAGCGGTGACTGCAAAACGCGGCTCTTCACTTCCACAGTGCCAATCTTCAGGGGCGTAGAGAGCCGAGCCTGAAGGCTGGGTGAAAGAGAGGGCATGGAAGGCAGAGTAGGTGAGAACATGGGGCGATCGCGGATGGAGCCTTAAAATATATCAGCTAAAAACATATCAACCAAAAACATATCAGCCAAAAACATATCAGCCAAAAACACATTAGCTAAAAATATAGTTTTACTGATCCTATCCAATCTCCCCGCAATCTGTGAAACATTCCAGACATTACAAGCTAGAAAGACCGACACAAAACTTGACTTTTTTGACGACTGCTCTCATTCTCGAATGGATACCAATTCGCCTTAAGATAAGCAAATTAAATCTTTCTGTCGCTTCTCATCCGCTACATCCGCCTAGGGAGGAATCATGATCAGTCGCCCCATTGTTCTTGGCATCGTTGGTGACAGTGCCGCTGGCAAAACCACGTTAACGAAGGGAATTGCTCAAGTCTTGGGCGAAGAAAACGTCACCATTATCTGTACAGATGACTATCATCGGTACGATCGCCAGCAGCGGGCAGAAATGGGAATTTCTGCGCTTCATCCTGACTGCAACTACCTCGACATTATTCAGCAGCATTTGAGCCTTTTGCGCAGCGGTCAATCGATTTTGAAGCCGATCTATAACCATACGTCCGGCAATTTCGACGCGCCAGAATACATTAAGCCCGGTAAGTTTGTCATCGTTGAAGGGCTGTTGGGCTACTCAACTCGTGGAATGCGAGACAGCTACGATGTGCGGGTTTACCTGGCTCCACCCGAAGAATTGCGCTACGCCTGGAAAATTAAGCGCGATACCCGCAAGCGCGGCTACACCGAGGCTCAAGTAATGGAGCAGCTTCGTAACCGAGAATCTGACTCAGACGCATACATTCGTCCTCAACGCCAATGGGCAGATTTGGTGGTTAGCTTTTACCCTGGGAAAAATGGCGATTCCCAAAATGACTTGCTGCTCAACGTGAAGCTAGTGCTACGACCCACCATTCCCCACCCCGATCTCAGCGTTCTTAATCC
>CASBQM010000273.1 GCA_949127645.1 Synechococcales cyanobacterium PMM_0036 | reverse complement strand
GGCAACTGGCTAAGCTCTGGAATTCAGTTCGTTTGCCCATTCGACGACAAGTAGCTGGGTTTGCAGGCGCGCGGAAAAATGCCTACGAATGGCTCATAACAAATAAGGCCAATGTAGCAGCTTAGCTGCTGACCATTGAACGCCAGGGGAGGCACGGGGAAACTCCGAATGGACAGCACAGTTGAGCTATTGGATCCTGGTGCGATTGGTCCCAATCCAGACAATCCGCGGCTGATCTTCCGAACCAGCGAGCTTGAAGAGCTCGAAGAGAGCATTGCCAATCAAGGCATACTCGTTCCGCTTTCGGTTTACCGCGAGAGTAAGAAGAAGTTCGTAATTCTAGACGGAGAACGCCGCTGGCGCTGTGCTCGCAAGCTCGGCTTGCATCGAGTTCCCGCTATTATCCAACCCAAGCCCGGCCGCGTGCAGAACATCATGATGATGTTCGCCATTCACAACGCTCGTCGTGCATGGGATCCCCTGCCAACCGCCCTCAAGCTAAAAACGCTCGAAAATGAACTTTCAAAGATACGTGGCCGGAAATTAACCGAAGCAGAGCTAGCGGCGTCCGCCTCACTCTCTCGCGGCGCTGTGCGGCGGTACCGCAAAATACTTCGAATTCCCCAAGACATTCAACGATTGCTCCTTAAGGATCTCGAGGATCCCACCCGCACGCAGTCCATCACGGTTGATCAGGCCCTCGAGGCCGTCGATGCGGCCGAAGCGTTGGTCAAGGTAGATGTTCTGACAAAAGATAACAACCGCGCACTAGTCGACTCGTTTCTCAGCAAGTTTCGCGCCGGGACGATCGCAAGCACGGTTGAACCACGGAAAGTGGGCGCGATTGCTAGATCGGTAGCCAGAGGCGACATTCAACCGGCGAGAGTTCGCACGGTCATAAAACGGTTCATCGCAGAGCCCGACATGACCATCGCGACAGTTGTGTCGCAAACAATACAGACGATCGAACAGACCCGGTCCTTGCAGCGCGGCTTGGTAACGTTCGAGCAGAAGTGGCTCGATGTGCTGGAGAACAATCCAGAACTGGCGAAAGAGTTTCGTTCAGGTATTCGCTCGCTGATCGAACGGCTCCGGGCTTTGGTGTAGCACTAGCGATGGCTCCACTGCCGAACTTCGTTACAGTTCCGGTTGAGCTCCAGGCTACAGCTCACGCGTGCTTCGGAACGTGTCAACGACTATGAGACAGCCGGAGTTGGAGTTTAAGCTCTGATTTGTACCTTGCTTTGCATTTTTTGGGCCGGCGGATTGATCCAGACGGCGGTTGGCTTGTTTGGCGGATTGGGTGACTTTTTGACGAAGCGTTCGGGGTTGGCGGCATAGGCGAGGTCGAGGATTTTCTGGCGGGCTTGGTGGACTGCGTCGGTCTGGCCGTAATGAACCTGGTCTGGCGTCATCAATCCGATGCCAGCGTGATGATGATCGCGATTGTACCAGTCGATAAAGGCTCGGCAGAAGAGTTTCGCGTCTTCGATGCAGCCGAAACGCTTTGGAAACTGCGGTTGATATTTCAGGGTTTTGAAGCAGCTTTCCGAGAACGGATTGTCATTCGACGTGTAGGGCCTGCTGTGTGATTTGGTGACGCCGAGATCGGCGAGCAGGAGTGCGGTGGCTTTGGCTTTCATCGGCGCGCCGCGATCGGCGTGCAATGTGAGCTGGCCGGGCGCGATGTCGTGTTTGAGCACGGCGTCGTCGAAGAGCGGCTTGAACAGAGCGGCGGTTTCAGCGTCCGCGACATGCCAGCCAACGATCCTGCGGCTGAAAATGTCGATGATGACGTAGAGATAAAAATAGCTCCACTTCGTCGGCCCCATCAATTTGGTGATGTCCCAGGACCAGACCTGATTGGGGGCCTCGGCGAGCAGCTCCGGCTTTTGATAAACAGGATGGCGCAATTGTCGGCGTCTTTCGCGCACTTCGTCATGCCCGTGCAAAACGCGGTACATGGTGCGAATGGAACACAGATAAACGCCTTCATCGAGCAGGCAGGCGTAGATTTCGGCGGGCGCGAGATCGACGAAGCGCGGTTCGCGCAAAAGGTCCAGTACGACCCGACGTTCATTGTCGTCCAGCGCGCGTCTTGATTTCGCGCGAGGCCGCGTCGTCCGTGTCGGCCGCTTGCGGCGATGCAGACTGGCGCGTGACAGGCCCAGCGCCGCGCAACTGGCGGCGATCATTCCGCCGCCGGGCGCCAGCGCCGCGAGCGCGTCCATCATGATCCCTCGTCGCTGGCGATCGGCAGGCCCAGCAAGGCCGCAACTTTTTTTTGGAGATCGATGATCGCCTCGGCGCGCTCCAGCCGTTGTGTCAGCCACTTGTTGTCGCGCAGCAGGCGCGCATGCTCGGCGGCCAGCGGATTGGGCGGCGCGATTTTGGGGCCGCGCGCAACCGGATTCAGGGCCGCGAAGGCGCCGGCGTCGCGCTGCCGGCGCCAGTCAGAGAGCGCCGACGAGTAAAGCCCCTCGCGCCGCATCACCGCGCCGACGCCGCCAAGTGTGCCACGCGCGGCGTCAACTTCGGCCAGAATGCGCAGCTTGTCCCGCGCCTTGAAGGTGCGCCGACGGGGTCGGGTCAAAAGTTCGGGCGAAGCCGCTTCTGGCCCCGCGACAATCGTCGGCCTACGGCCTTCCTCTGTCGCGGGGCCAGAAGCGGCAAGAGTCTTTTCATGATTCAAAATGCGCATAACCATCGGATGCTGTGGCCTCAGCCCTCAAGGGTAAACTCCCGCGGGTCTGTGTCTCATCATCATTGGCACGGAGGGCTCCTATGCATTCGAGCTTCACCCAGCTCCATGCGCGAATAATGCTCCAGCCTCGATGCCGGTGCCTGTTCGGGTATTAATGACCAGACGCAATGCTGTGGATCATAGGCTGGCGACCGCGACACTCCTGACCGTCGCCCGCCCGTCCTCTTGCGTCACCACAACGCTTTTCCGCCAAGCGGGACGCGTTGGGCCGTGGTTAGCATCGCAGACATTATGCTACCCTCCCGTGCTCTTCGCCGGCATCTCCTGGTTCCCGTCCTTCCAACAGGAGTGGCCTCATGGCTGTTCGTATCGGCCGATTCTACTGAATCCTCGCGCGACAAGTCCGATGCGATCATTTGTACTGATGCCGCAGGCCGTATCGCCCTTTGGAACAAGGGCGCCGAGCGGATCTTCGGATTTCCGGAAGCGGAAGCCATGGGAAAGTCACTCGACATCATCGTCGCTGACGGACTTCGACGGTGCCATGGGTCAATTACACGAAAGCAGCGCGAAGCGGGAAGACGCGATATGGTGCCAGCGACGTGCTCAAGGTCCCAGCGCAGCGCAAGGACAGCTCGAGTAATTCAGTCCAATCTTCCCTTCTCCTTCCGGGATCGCGAAAGCACGATCTTGAGAATTGCGGCGACCTTGTCGGACGTCACCAAGAAGTTCTAACAAAGGAACGTCTTGCGCAAATAATGCGGGTGATCGCCGCGGAATGGCGATCCCAACCTGAAAATCGACCGACTGCGTTTAGAAGACTCTGCTTTCGCGCAATGAGGCGAAGCATAGCAGCATTTCCCAAAGCAACGACAATGAAGGCATCCGGACCGTCGGGACGGAATCAACAAGGGATAGGGTCGATGCGCATGTATCCTCAATCGACGAAGGAACTGCAGGAAAGACAGCGGGCACTGGCTCCCAAGCAATTGCAGGCGTTCCAGGAACTTGGCCGGCTAGTGTTTGCCGAGGGAGCGCTGAGTACGAAAGTGAAGCAGCTCATTGCCGTCGCCGTCGCCCATACGACGCAGTGTCCGTATAGCATCCGCTACCACTCGGTCGGCGCCCTGCGATCCGGGGCGTCAGCGGAAGAGATCATGGAAGCGATCTGGGTCGCGGCCGATATGCGGGCTGGTGCAGCCTATGCCCATTCGACGATCGCCCTCGAAGTGATCCAAGAACACGGCCCGACAGGATTAGCT
>CASBQM010000272.1 GCA_949127645.1 Synechococcales cyanobacterium PMM_0036 | reverse complement strand
GAAACTTTCTCGTGCGGCTTACTGCGGCATCGTGACAGGCAAGATTACCACTTGGAATGATCCGGCGATCGCTAAAGCAAATGCTGGCGCAACCCTGCCCAATCAGCCGATTGAGTTTGTTCACCGTTCGGATGGTAGTGGTACGACCTATCAGTTCACCACTCACCTGAAGGCGGCTTGCCCCGACTGGACTGCGGGTGCAAACAAGTCAGTGCAGTGGGCTGTGGGTACTGGTGCGAAGGGGAACGAGGGCGTAACCGCTCAGGTGCAGCAAACTCCGGGCGCACTCGGCTACACCGAGTATTCCTATGCCAAGGAAAACGGTCTGACCATGGCGGCGATCGAGAATAAGTCAGGCAAGCTGATCACCCCTTCTCCTGAAGGCGGTGCAGCAGCATTCAAAGGTGAAACTATTCCTGCCGATTTTGCACTGACGGTTCCTGATTCTGCCAATCCAGATGCTTACCCTATCTCAGGTCTTACCTGGCTGCTGCTCTACCCAGAATACAAAGACACTGCAAAGGGTTCTGCTCTAAAGGCGGTTATCGATTGGTCGTTGACCACCGGTAAAGCTACGGCTAGCGAACTGGGCTATGTGCCTTTGGATGACTCTCTGGTGAAGAAAGTGGACGCTGAACTCGGCAAAGTTAAGTAGATCGCTCTAGCCTCTACTGCAATTCTGGGGTGGGCAAGTCTCATCCCAGGGGTCTTATCTTTGCTTTTGAGTCATTGCGTTTCGAGCCATTGCGTTTCGAGCCACTACGTTTCGAGTCACTGTATTTTGAGGACATGATGGTACAGCAACTCAATTTAGGACCTGCGGGCAAAGTTGCTATCTTTCAACGGCAGCCTGAGCCTAAGGTTTTCTCAGCCAGTGAAATAATTTTTGAAGAGGGTCAGTCGGGTGACTACCTGTATGGCGTTTTAGAGGGCGCTGTTGATCTAGTTATTGAGGGTAAAGTCCTCGAAACTATTGAGGTGGGGAGCGTTTTCGGCGCAGGGGCTTTGATTCACCCCGATGGAGTCCGAGTCTATAGCGCGATCGCCAAAACAGATTGCAAGCTGGCTTATATGGATGAATCTCGAATGCTGTTTGCGATTCAGGAAACGCCAATGTTTGCACTGGAGGTGATGCGGAACTATTCTGAGCGCTTGCGTCGCCTGAGCAAGCATCCGCTTGGTGAAAAAGCCTAGTTCAGCCCTTTGAGGCTCAGGTTTAAGGCTATTGAAAAATCTAAATCGTTACGGTCGTCAGAACCCTTATGACTTCACTGACCACGGCTCCAGAAGAAACACTCATAGATTCATCGCTTAAGTTTCAGCCTGAGCGGCAGATTAACCAAATCTTTCGTTGGTTGACGATCGCCCTGGCAGTTTGTGTGGGTTTAGTGCTTCTTTGGATTACTTATTCGCTCTTGGTAATCGCTCTACCTGCCATCCAAAGGTTCGGCTTAGGCTTCCTGACCAATAGCACCTGGAATCCCGTTGATGAAATCTACGGCGTATTTCCTCAGGTATACGGCACTATCCTCAGCTCATTTCTGGCGCTGCTCTTCGCGGTGCCTCTGGGCGTTGGCGTAGCCGTCTTCTTGACCGAAAACTTTTTGCCGCCCAAGATTTTGACCCCGATCGCTTTCATCATGGAGCTTCTGGCAGCTATCCCCAGTGTTGTCTACGGCTTGTGGGGTATTTTCGTCTTCCTGCCTGCCATCAGACCGCTCTTGCAGGGCGTTCATGCAGCGTTTGGTTGGGTTCCATTCTTCTCAACGGTTCCGGGCGGTCGGCATCTGTTTGGGGCATCCTTAGTCCTGGCAATCATGATTTTGCCGACGATCGTTGCCATCTCACGAGACACAATGAGTTCTTTGCCGCCCCAGCTCCGTCAAGGCTCTTACGGTCTGGGTGCGACCCGCTGGGAAACGATCACTCGCGTTTTGGTTCCGGCTGGACTGTCTGGAATTATTGGATCAGTCATGCTGGCGCTAGGACGCGCTTTGGGCGAAACCATGGCGCTAGCAATGCTAGTCGGCAACGCCAACAAGGCAAACATTTCCTGGTTTTCACCAGCTTCAACTATCGCTTCCCTGATTGCCAACCAGTTCGGCGAAGCCAGCGGTCTTCAGAAATCTTCTCTGTTTTACGGAGCTTTGATTCTGATGCTCTTGACGCTGTTGGTCAATATCCTGGCACAAATGGTGGTCAGCCGCTTTCAGCAGGTTGAGTAGCAATCTACTGATTGCATTGGTTTATTTAGCAGGCTGTTTATTCGGCTAAATACTTGTTGGCTAAATACTTGTTGGCTAAATACTTGTTGGCTAAATACTTGTTGGCTAAATACTTGTTGGCTAAATACTTGTAAACTATGGCTCATTCATCTTCTCAATCTGCTCCTTTGGACAATCAGTTTGCTGTCTCTTCAGGTCGGAAGCTGTTTGGCAATATCATGACGGGCGTGGTGTTTACCTGTGTGGCGATCGCCGCTATTCCCCTGATTTCGATTCTGTTCATGGTGATTACAAAAGGTCTGGCAGGATTAACACCCGCTGTTTTCACGGATCTCCCTCCGGCGGCAGGAGTCGCAGGAGGCGGTTTTAGGAATGCGATCGTGGGTACCCTGGTAACTTGCTTAATTGGCGCATTAATCAGCGTTCCCTTCGGCGTTTTAACCGCTGTTTACACCATTGAGTTTGGGCGCGGCAACAAGCTCTCTCAGTTTGTCAGCTTTTGCACAAATATCCTCAGCGGCGTACCCTCCATTATTGCGGGGCTGTTTGCCTACGGGATTGTGGTGCTAACGACTGGAACCTTCTCGGCTGTTGCAGGAGGTATCGCTCTGTCCGTGCTGATGCTGCCCATCATTATCCGAACCAGTGAGGAAGGGTTCAAGTCGATTCCGAGAGATACTCGACTGGCGGCAACAGGCATCGGTGCAACCAATTTTCAGAGCGTGACGCAAATCATTTTGCCCGCCGCAATGCCGTTTATTGCAACGGGAGTGACGTTAGCCCTGGCGAGAGCGGCAGGAGAAACGGCTCCTTTGCTATTCACCGCTTTGTTTAACCAGTACGATGCCAAAAGTATCTGGGAACCCACGGCTACGCTGTCGGTTTTGATTTATAACTTTGCAATTTCTCCCTACAAGAATCAGCAGGCTTTGGCTTGGGTCGCTGCTCTGATTGTTGTCCTTCTGATCTTGGTAGTCAGCATCATGGCTCGAATCGTTTCCCGTCGCAAGGTTTACTAAGGTTTTGACATATGAATCCCTCAACTCGACCGAATTCTGCAAACGATACTTTGGCGAACAACGACATCGTAATTCGGACAGAAAATGTCTCGATTTTCTACGGTGCTTTCCAGGCGGTGCGGAATGTTTTTCTAGATGTTCCCAAAAATAATGTGGTGGCTCTGATTGGGCCGTCGGGCTGCGGCAAGAGTACTTTACTGCGCTGCTACAATCGCCTAAACGATTTGATTCCAGGCGCGAGGGTAGAAGGCAAGATTGCCTACCAGGGCGTTGACTTGTACGATCCCAAAATCGACCCCGTGGAAGTGCGGCGGCGGATTGGCATGGTGTTTCAAAAGGCGAACCCTTTCCCCAAATCTATCTACGAAAACGTGGCGTTTGGGGCGCGGATCAACGGCTTTAAGGGCAACATGGATGAGCTGGTTGAGCGATCGCTCCGGGGT
>CASBQM010000271.1 GCA_949127645.1 Synechococcales cyanobacterium PMM_0036 | reverse complement strand
GTATCAATAAGTATTTATAATCATTATGGTCCAACCGAGACAACGGTTGGATGCTGTGTGTTTGAACTGGAAGATTATTATACTTTACCCTCAGAATCTGTCCCTATAGGGCGTCCTATATCGAACACGCAGATTTACATTTTAGACACATACCTGAACCCTGTGCCTGTAGGTGTTTCTGGAGAGATTTACATTGGAGGGGCAGGGCTAGCACGAGGGTATTTGAATCGGCCTGATCTCACGGCAGAGAGATTCATCCCCAATCCTTTTGTGAATGAGAAAGAAGTTGTAAGTGAGGGAGGTCGTTCCCTCAAGGGACAAAGTTCCTCTCTTCGTCTGTACCAGACAGGAGATCTCGCACGTTATCTCTCAGACGGCAACATCGAGTTCCTGGGCCGTATCGATGATCAGGTGAAGATAAGAGGCTTTCGCATTGAACTCGGAGAAGTTGAATCAGCCCTTAATGCTCATGGGGATGTGTCTCAGGCTGTCGTGATGGCTCGAGAAGATGAACCAGGTGATAAAAAACTAGTCGCTTATATCGTTCCTCAAGAGGATAACTTTGATTCTCTTTCCCCTGAATCAACCTTCACTTCGTCTTCTGGTGATCCTTTCTCCGTTTTAAATGGAGACATCATTCTAGGACTCACCGAAGACTTAAGAAATCATCTAATCCGCTCTTTGCCCGACTATATGATTCCTTCCTTCTTTGTCTATGTGGATAGGATCCCCTTAACCCCCAATGGAAAGGTCGATCGTAAGTCTCTCCCAACTCCAGATCTATCCTTGCGGCTGGTGGGTGGCGCCTACGTTGCTCCTCAAACAGCTGTTGAGCAAGAGCTCTCTTCTATCTGGGCAGAGATCCTCAAGATCGAACAAATAGGTATCAATGATAACTTCTTCAAGCTAGGGGGTCATTCCCTCCTCGCCACTCAGGTCATCTCTCGTATCCGCCATACCTATAATATCGATATTCCTCTCAGAGCTCTCTTCGAACACCCAACAATTGCTGCCTTAAGTCAAATCGTTGATTCTTTAAACAAAGCAAATACTCTCTCTCTTATCCCCCCGATCCTTCCAATGGAAAGAAAAGGCGCTACTCCTCTTTCCTTCGCTCAACAACGTCTCTGGTTTCTTGATCAACTCCTGCCTGATGTCGCTCTTTACAACATTCCACTCGCCTTAAAACTAACAGGAACCCTAAATACACACGCCCTCGAGAAAGCTCTCAATACTCTCATTGTAAGACACGAATCTCTCAGAACTCTCTTCCCTTCAACAGAAGGGGAAGCTCACCAAGTCATCTCAGATAATGTTGCCATTCATCTAGATGAGTCTTCAAAGAATCTTTCTCACTTAAAAAAGAAAGAAAGAACTTCCGCTGTTGAGAAACTCGCCCAAGAAGAGGCTAATACTCCCTTCAATCTCTCTACAGGACCTTTGATGAGAGTGAAGCTCGTTATCCTCTCAAAGGAAGAACATGCGCTTCTGATCACGCTACACCATATCATCTCCGATGGATGGTCCATGAATATCTTCTTTAGAGAACTCTCTACTCTCTATAATGCTTATGCTGAAGGTAAAGAGCCTTCTCTTCCCTCTCTCCCTATCCAATATGCAGACTTCGCCTTATGGCAAAGAAACTGGCTCCAAGGTGATGTGCTCGAACAGCAATTGTCCTACTGGAAACAACAACTCTCAGACACTCCAGATCTCCTTGATCTGCCTATAGATAAACCAAGACCTAAAGAGCTCACCTATCAAGGGGCTTCTTACCACTTCACTTTCCCCAAAGAGATTAAAGAGGGGCTCACCAAACTCTCTCAGAATCATCAGACCTCTCTCTTTATGACTCTTCTCTCTGCTTTCCAACTCCTTCTTTATCGCTATACAGGTCAGAAAGACATCGTTGTAGGCTCTCCTATTGCCAACCGCCATCACAAAGAAACCGAAGAGTTAATAGGGTTCTTCGTCAATACGTTGGCTTTGAGAACTACCTTTGAAGGCAATGAGACCTTCATTGATGTCCTTAACAAAGTTAAAGAAACAACCTTGCAAGCCTACCAACACCAAGATGTTCCCTTTGAACAGCTTGTAGATCATTTGAATGTTACCAGAGAACTCAATCGTAATCCTGTCTTTCAGGTGATGTTTACTTTCCAGAATGCCCAGGAAGGAGAACCTTTAGCTTTAGAGAAACTCTCAATCAACTCTATCTCCTCTTCCTATCCCGTTTCTAAATTTGATCTCTCCGTCAACGCTTATGAGAATAAAGAGGGTGTTGGTATAGGTATCTCTTATGCAACGGATCTCTTTGAGCTAAGAACCATTGAAAGGTTAGCTGTTCATTTTGAAGCGTTGCTTAAAGCTATTCTTAAAGATCCCTCCCAATGTATCTCTGAACTGTCTTTACTCACCTCCCCGGAGCAGCATCAGCTTCTCATTGAATGGAATGATACGAAGACGGATTATCCAGAAGACAAGCTCATCCATGAATTGTTTGAAGAGCAGGTAACAAAGACCCCCAACAACATTGCCCTTGTTTATGAAGACCAAGACCTCACCTATCAACAGTTGAATGAGAAAGCCAATCAGCTTGCTCACTACTTGCGAAAGAAAGGAGTGGGACCAGATACGCTTGTGGCGATTGCTGTGGAACGCTCCTTAGAGATGGTGATTGGTCTGTTAGGTATTCTCAAAGCAGGTGGTGCCTATGTCCCCCTCGATCCATCCTATCCTGAAGAGCGTCTTCAGTTCATGTTGGAGGATACTCAAGCTCCTATTCTCCTCACTCAAGCTCATCTCAAAGAGAGCTTTAAAGACTATCCCGGAGAGATTCTCTCTCTTCAGCTAGATACAGAGACAAAGGACTTATCTATCGAGGAATCCTCTCTGAGCATTCCTCGTTCTTCTGCTCAGATATGGACAAGTCTCTCAACAGAGCCTTCTCAAAACCCTCATTCCCTCTCTGCTCCTCACCATCTCGCCTACGTCATCTATACCTCAGGCTCTACTGGTAAACCTAAAGGCGTTATGGTCGGGCATAAAAACTTAGCTAATTTTTTAACTAGCCTTGGAAAGGGGATATGCGTTAGCTCATCTGATAAGTTTTTAGC
>CASBQM010000270.1 GCA_949127645.1 Synechococcales cyanobacterium PMM_0036 | reverse complement strand
TAGTAATAAGTGAAGCGGAATTAGCTGCTTTCTTCGGTTCAGACTTCATAGAGGCACGCGCAATTGGGTAAAGACAAGTTTTGCTTGGCGAGGGAAATAGCAAGACAATGTCTCCAAAGTGTAAGCCGACAAGCGATTTAGCCTTTTGTCGCGACAACAACTCGATCCCCCTTGCAACTTGGATGTTTTTCAGTGACCGGCAGAGCTAACGATTTTCGTTGCCTTTTGCCGGTCATCTTTTTTGTGGGATCCGTCACCTACAGGTGGTAGTAGGTGGGCGGTGAAACAATGGCTAAAGAGCGAAAGGATTGCGGATAGCCATTCTTTCGCTCTTTAGTTGCAGCTAGTCTAGAATTCTACGCTCATTCTTTCTTCGTGGCAGGCCGTGCATAGAAGATTCTGCCAGCTGGGTGGCACATACCACCCAACTTTCGTGGCTTGAACAGCCAGAGCTTCAATCTCATCAGGCCAGTCACCTGGGTCTCTGTAGCTTGTTGTGGAGAGCTTTTCGTACATCTTGTGGCAGCCATCACAATGTAAGAACAGGAGAGCACGCAGCATCTAGTTAATCTCCTGTTCTTTTGCCACCCGTTTGACCAAGGCTCCATCAACAGTTTTTTTCTTGCTCAACATAGCCTTCAACAGGCTGGCTACACAAAGATTGTTGATTGGCCTCGGAATGCCCCCTGAAGCAATGAAAACCTGCTTCACCGCATCCTCTGTGAACAGCCCAGCAGAACATCCTACGAGTTTTAAATGATGCTGAACATATTGACCAGTCTCAACTTCTGAAAGACCTTCCAGCGAATAACGCAATCGCAGCCTTTGGTTGAGCGCCTCATACTCTCTGTATTTCAGTCGGTCTCTTAGCCAAATTTGACCAAGCAAAATAATGCTCACCATCGATAAGCTGTCCATTTTGCTGTTACTCAACATCCTCAAATCCTCTAGCGTAGAACGATCCAGCAGATGTGCTTCGTCCACCACCAAAACTAACTCTTTGCCGCCGGCCAACACCTGACGCTCAATTGCTTTAGAAATATGCAGTGAGCGGTGACAACGAATCTCCTCCGGCCTCATCCCGAGCTCATCGGCAAGCCTCGCTAACAGACTCGTTCCTTTGCGATCTTGGCCCAAGTAAATAATCCTGTACTGCGACCTCGGCAAATCTTCCAGATATGCCCTCGTCACAGTGGTCTTGCCACACCCCGCCCGACTTGCACCCAGCGACATCGAATGGTCCGACACAGTAAGCCTCAGCACTTCTTCCATTTCCCTCACCTGCGGGTACATGAAAAGCTGCTGCCTCACTAAGTCCTTTCCAAATGGCGTCTTCTTAAAGCCAAAATATTCATGCAGTGTCGTCATTCTCCCTACCTCCTAAATGCCCGAGGCTCTAGGCGCTCGAGATAGTAGCGAACGTGCCTGTCAGCATCTTTTTCTTCAATTGTTGAAGCCACGATTTCTTCCGTGCGCTCTCTCTCCATCGGCGCTAGTCTCTTAAACGCCTGGCCAATCAACCTCAGCTCTTCCCCTGCAAATGCGCCTTCACGCCGCAATCTAGTCGACAACAACTGGATAAATCCTTCCAACGTCAAAAGCTTGCTCTTGCCACCAACAACAACATTGCTCTCTGAAAGACGATCTCCAATTAACGCCGCACAATACGCCGTAGCACTCTCCAATTTGTTCGCAGTGGGCGCCTCTTCAACAATCTCTCTCCAATCCTTTTCCACATGCGGCTGGCGCCCTTTTAACAACGCCACCTCCAAATATCTGCCATCTCTCCAAATCTCCAAATGCTCAATCTTTTCCGGATTCCAGCGAATCTCTACATCTTGACCAGCTAAATCACGACTGACTTGATACTCACGGCTGTCCAAAAGCACAAGCGCTGTACTGATATGCACCGTCCTTGGTGCCCTCAACATCATCGCTTTTAAAACCTGAATTTCAGTCAAACTGCGATCAACCCCAAACTCGTCCTGACGCCATCTTTCCCCCGGCGTTAATCCATTTAACTGATCGTGCTCACGATTGCCATATCTCTCCAACCAACCTTCAAACGCTGCATTCAACTGTTCAAGAGTCGTGATGTTAGCCGCTTTCTGGGCCTCTACGCAGAATGACTCTTTGCATGTCCTAATAAATCTTTCAATTTTCCCCTTCCCTTGTGGCCGCCTTGGACGACAAAAATTCAACCCCACGCCTAACTCTGCGCACATCACCGCTAACTTGCTTGACCTAAATGTTTTGGCATTGTCTAACAGTATCCGCACAGGCTTCCCTCTCTTCATCAGCGCCTTGCCAATACAATCAATCACACTCGGCAGCTTCTCATCGAAATAAAATTCACCGTGCGGACAAATTCGACTGGCGTCATCAATCAAAACAATTAGCTTGGCCTTCTTCAACTGCCCAGGATGATTGGGATCATCAAGCATAAACGTGTGCGCCGTATCACCATGCCATAAATGATTCGTAGCAACCTGCTCGTACCGCTCGTGCTGCCCCTTGCCCTTCACTCGCTTGCCTCGCTTCAAGCCCAAACTCTTGAAGTACCTCATCAACGTCCGGGGACAAATACAGCTCACATCAAGCCCCTGACCAAATTGCATGATGTCTAAGATCTGCTCCACACTCCGTCTTGGATTTTCTTCCCTCATCTCCCGTGCCACTTTTAAAAGATCTGCCGGTATCGCTAAACAGCTGCCCTTAGTCATAAGCGGCTTCTTGTTTGCATAGAACAAACCGTCCAAGCCATGTTTGCGATATTTCGCCAGCCACTGCCTGAGCGTTCTTGCTCTCACTAGACCTTTGCTGCCGTCTGGATATGACCACTCCTTCTCTAAAATCTCGCTCCTAGTCCGCCTCTCATCCTCAAGCGTTAACTCACCATTCAACAACGGCCGCACAACCTCGTATCTGAACAAGGCCATCTTTTCCTGATAACTCGTTTCCACCATTGCTCGCTCCTCCTGTTAAGAACAGAAGAAGTCTAGAAACCCTTACATGAGCTTGCATTCCAAACTCTGTGGGGCGTACAACTTAAGAACCTTCGCCCTTGTCAATAGAGAAAAGGGCAGCGGCAAATTCATCCCCGCTCTTTGCAAAATGCCCACGATTTTACCTCCGTCAACTACGAAATCTTCATCAGTAAAACGCCTCTGGAACTTCGTTAACGCCCTTGCCACCTGATTTAACGCCTCTTCCTTCAATGCCTTCTTTGCCTTCCAGCCGTTGACGCAATCCTTCTCAGGCACAGGCTCCGGCCGCTTCCACAAAGACTCGCCCGTTTTTAAATTTGCTTTTTCAACCTGCCCCACCAACCATGAATACACCTGGCAAAGCCTTTCAATTACGTCAAAGACCAAGTGGCGATGCCCTTTGTCATCACCTCTCTCAGCCAAGAGCCCCCACTCGAACTCTTCGTACGTCATCACCTTTTCAATCAAATATTTCCAGGCCAGCAGACCCAACAACTCCGCACCATACTGCCGATACGGCACCATGAAGTCATACAAACACGCATGACTCGCTCCGCACTCTGAACACCGCAACCTCAATATCCGAAGCGAATTCTTCTCACCTAACTCACTAATGAAAAACCTTTCATACCAACCATGCCGCCAAAGCCGCCCACCCCTATTCCACGGGCACTCAGGGCACCTTAGAACCGACGGAATCGCTCGGCCTTCACCACCAAATTCGACTGGCGCAAACTTTCGATTAAATAGTAAAATCAGGACATCCGGTTTTTTTTGTTGTCTTAAGCAACTGCATTCAAAACCGGATACCCCTTTTTGGCAAGACCTCTTGTCGCATATTTAGACCATATGCTGCTCTTTTGAGTGGCGCTCTACACTCAGGTTTAGCTTTTTAATTAATGGGGCAGGTTAACTATAGAATACAGTGTTTTTTCAGCTAAGCTCAGGAGGTAGAAATGGAAACGCTTCCAACAACTATTCTAGAATTCGAAAAACGCTTTCGTGAGGAAGAAGATTGCGTAGTATATTTACGGCGAGTCCGTTGGCCCAATGGTTTCATCTGCCCGAAATGCGGACATGTTGAATGCTATGAATTAAATTTGCGTCTCTATCAGTGCACTCTGTGCAAGAAGCAGACTTCAGTCACAGCCGGCACTATTTTTCACAAAACACACTTACCGCTGGCTATCTGGTTTCGTGTTATTTTCTCAGTAGCTCAGGACAAAGGTGGAGCGTCCTCCAGTCGCATTGCGTCTCAGTTTGGTCTCCCACAAAAGACAGCGTGGTTAATGCTACTCAAGCTGAGAACGGCAATGGCAGACAGAAATGAACTAACCAAACTTGAGGGCATTATTGAGCTGGACGAGGCATTCATAAACAAGGAAGCGCGCAAGTACCAGCCTGAGCCAGGAACGGAGACCAAAATCTTAGTTATGACAGAGGAAGAACACGACCATGCAGGAAAAATATACGTTCAAGTTTTGAATGCCGCTACCTGTGCCAATATACGAGATGCCGTTGAGTTTGCCACCGTGGCAGAGCAGAAGCATTTCTTTAAGGCTGATGGTTTGCATGCCCACCATGAGCTAAGAAGAATGGGGCATGGTTCAGACATGAAACCAGCCCCAGGTAAAATGGGAGTTGAGAAACTACCCTGGATGCACACTTTCGTCTCTTTGCTCAGGAGATTTCTTGTCGGTACTTATCACGGTGTCAGCCCAAAGCTTCTCCAGCTCTACCTTGACGAGTTCGCATTTCGCGCGAATCGTAGATTCGGCCAAACCAAAATTTGGCAAAGCCTCATCCGTGCTTGCGCTTTCACAAAACCTGTCACTCTTGCGGAACTAAAGTGATAGGCAGAGCTAAATTCTGTAAGTAGACCGGTCAATTTAAAAG
>CASBQM010000269.1 GCA_949127645.1 Synechococcales cyanobacterium PMM_0036 | reverse complement strand
GCCGAGCTTGCTGCTCTTTCTTCGCCAAAGCAGTTCCCGCTTCACCTACCTTGTTCTCAACCTCAGCTTTCTTACGCTCCCAACCTAGGGGAGCAGTAGAATCTGTCGCTTCAGCCTGCGCCTTGGTGGTGCTGTACCAATTAGCCGCCTTGTTAAAACCTTGCTTGACGGTCTCGACAACTTTCAATAATAGAGTTTTCAGGTAGGTTGGGGAATCAGCCTCAGAAGCTTCTGTATTTCCGGTGCGGGTTGCATTGATATCTTCGGAAATCGCAGAAAATGTATCTTTGGCGATATCCCGGACTTCACCTGATCCTTCCTTCGCTTCAACCATTGCTTGAGATGCAGCATTGCGAAAAGCCTCTAAAACACGGTCAACTCTGGGTTTTCCAGTTGATTTAGCTTTCTCAATATCAGCAGTGAGACGGTCTTTAAGAAAATTAGTCATGATTTACCTTCCGTGTAATCCTACAAGATTTTGAATTCTGCCTATGAATTGGCGAAGCGTATAAATTCACAAAAACAAAGTTGAACAGCAAACCATTAATACAGAAACTGTAGAGAGAGTAGGGAGATTGAAGTAACGATCGCCCTAACCCGCCGAGCTTGAGGCAGTAGCGGAAACTGTAGTGACATCTGCATCAGCGCTGAGGTCTTTCGTTTTACGAAGGTTGCGCTGCTCTAAAAGAATCTGAGAGACTTCACTGACTAACAGCGTTGCAATCACTCCGTCATCTAGCCAACCCACTACAGGTAACACGTCAGTGATTAGGTCGGCAGGGCTAAACAGATAAAGAAAGCTACCCAGAATAACCAGCCAACGATACCTAGGATGCCGTAAAGTGGAACGATACCAGGTATAAAGCGGTTGAACTAAGAATTTCATTGCCCTGCCCCTCAACTGCAATCTTTGACTACAAAACTATTATTGCAAATCCTCTAGAAACCTTCTGGTGTGGATAACCCATTGTTTAGTCGTAGCATTCCCACTCCACGACTTAACTATCTATAAACGACATCTATGACGATGTTTGGACAATGCTTGCAAACAGTGGCTTGCAAACAGTGACTTGTGACCGTACAGGTCACGCTCTATTACAGTTCAATCCACTACGGTTCAGCAACGCGATCATCGCTCTGGATACCTGCTGATACAACTATCTAAAGAGGTAGAATTTGACGCAATTTCTTAAGCTATTTAATTTTTCAGCTATTTAAGAGAACATCAGGCGATCGCTCTTAGCATCCCTCAAAAGTAAGAGGAGATGATACTTCATATTTCTTAAGATAATTGGGTAAGCCTCAAGAGCAAGTGATGTGGCAACTGCTCGAAACGCCTCCGCCTCTCCGGCTTGAGCGCTTAGGAGTCTGGCAAGGGTCGAGGTTAACGACATAGCATTGGTTCCAAGCATTTTTACCAAAGCCTGTTCCGAGTATTGAAATATATTTGTTAGCGATCGCTCATCTTCAGTAAGGAACCAACTCAGTGACCGATAACTTAGTGATCAATGACTCAGTGATCAATGACCCAGTGACCAATAACTCAGTGACCAATAACTCAGCGATCGAAAATCATTACGATGTGATTATCATTGGTACGGGCGCAGGTGGCGGCACTCTAGCGCATCGGTTGGCACCCAGTGGCAAGAAGATTTTAATGCTAGAACGGGGCACCTTTCTCCCCCAAGAAAAAGCTAATTGGGATGCAACGCAGGTCTTTAAGAAAGAGCGATATTTTAATACTGAAACTTGGGCTGACAAAGATAATCAAGACCTGCATCCGGCGGCGGGCTACTGGGTGGGTGGCAACACTAAGTTTTACGGTGGCACACTGTTTCGGATGCGCGAACAGGAGTTTGATGCCGTCATCCACAAAGAGGGTATCTCGCCTGAGTGGTGTCTTAAATACACCGATTTTGAGCCGTACTATACTCAGGCAGAGCAGCTCTACCATGTTCACGGTCAGCGCGGACTGGACTCTGTAGAACCTTGGACAAAAGAAGAGTATCCCTTTCCGGCAATTAGCCATGAGCCTCGGATTCAGGCGGTTCATAATGACCTTAAAGACAAGGGATTGCATCCGTTTTATCTGCCGATGGCGATTAAGTTAAATGAGGCGCAACGATTTTTGAGTGAGTGTATTCGCTGTGAAACTTGCGATGGTCATCCCTGCCTAATTCACGCCAAAGCCGATGCCGAAGTGATGACGGTGCGTCCGACGATGCAACAGGCAAACGTTACCTTAATGACTGAAGCCAAAGTGAATCGCCTGCACACCAGCGCTTCGGGTCGTGAAATCACGATCGTTGAAGCTGAAGTAGCCGGTAAAACAGTGCTGTTTCAAGCAGATATCGTAGTAGTTGCCTGTGGCGCAATTAACTCGGCGGCGTTATTACTGCGATCGCACAATGATCAGCATCCAAACGGCTTAGCTAATCGATCGGATCAGGTCGGTCGCAATTTTATGAAACACAATTGTGGGGTCGTCATTGGGGTAATGAAGCCCGAAAACCCGACTGTGTTTCAGAAAACGTTAGGGATCAATGATTTCTACTGGGGCGAGGCTGGTTTTCCCTATCCCATGGGTCAGGTGCAACTTTCGGGCAAAGTCAACAAAGAGATGCTAGCCAACGATATCCCGCTCAAAGCTTCTGGAGTTGACTCTGAAACAGCGGCACGGCACTCCGTCGATTGGTGGCTTATGGGGGAAGATCTGCCTGATCCTAATAACCGGGTTCGAGTTGTGGGAGATAGAATTCATCTGGATTATACCGAAAACAACACAGAATCGTTTAATCGCCTAATGGATCGCTGGATTGAAGTCTTGAAGTCGATCGATAATGGCACAGATTCTATGCAGCGATCGCACTACTATCGCAGCAATTTCCCGCTCAAGTGGGTTGCCCATCAATGCGGTACCTGTCGCTTTGGAATTGATCCTGAAATCTCTGTTTTAGATGTCAACTGTCGTACGCATGAAATCGACAATCTCTACGTTGTCGATAGTAGTTTCTTTG
>CASBQM010000268.1 GCA_949127645.1 Synechococcales cyanobacterium PMM_0036 | reverse complement strand
CTAATATTACCCTGACGCAACAGAGATTCTGCGCTAGTTAGACGCTCACTCTGCATCAAATGCTCATTGCCAAAAACCTGTCGATAGGCAGCATAAATGACCGTCTGCACATCGCCCTCCGTCCAATTTGCCCGTAACTCAACGGGAGATGTGCCCACGAATGGCTCAAATCCTAACTGCGTCGCTGCCATAGAACTCGTCATGACTGATCTCCATATCGTTTTAATAAAAAGCATTTCAAAAAAAGCAAAGACCATGCCCAGATCCTTAGAAAGCTACTCCTGTAGAGAAAGTTTCCTAAAAATCTGGGCAGTCGAATCTAACTCAGAGCATTGATAGCGTAGTCGATGTAAGAATTAGCTTCCACAGCCGGATCGCCGCTCAAACCGTGGTTAGCTTTGATGTGCTTCAGCGCCTCAACATACCAGCTTGGGGACAGATCAAACGTGCGGTTGATTTCAGCAATGCCGCCAATCAAATAGTCATCCAGAGGACCCGTGCTGCCTGCAACCAAGCAGTAGGTGATCATGCGCAGGTAATAGCCCACGTCACGCGCGCACTTTGCCTTTCCTTCTGGAGTTGAGGCAAAGTTAGCACCCTGCATCTGAGTTGTGTAGGGAAACTTCTGGTAGACTGCATTTGCAGCGCCATCCGCAAGGGTTTGAGCTTTAGCGCTCAGACCTTTTGCCGCATCCAGGCTAGCAGCGGCTTGACGGAAACGACCAAACGCAACTTGAACTTCAGTGGAGCTAAGGAAGCGTCCTTGAGAATCTGCTGTAGCAATAGCTTCGGTTAAAGGTGTTTTCATGTGAGTTATTCCTCCAAAAAATGTGCGAGTTACAAAAGTGCGAGTTACAAAAGTACGAGTTACAAAAAGCCTGTTAGAAACCAGAGCAACGTCTAGCCGACTGCCGATGCCGCCTGATCAAAATAGCTGCCCAACTCAGACATCAGGCTGCTGCAATCGCCCCGAGTCACCCCGTTTGGATCATTGGCGATCGCAATTGCCGCTTCCTTCATCTTATTCACGCCTGCCGCCACAGAGCCACCGGGAACGCCTAGCGCCTGATAGGTTTCGCGCAGACCATTGAGACAGCGATCGTTCAAAACGCTAGCGTCACCCGCGAAGGTAGCATAGGTGACGTACCGGAGAATGATCTCCATGTCGCGTAGGCAGGCAGCCATCCGACGGCTGGTGTAAGCATTGCCGCCTGGAGCAATCAACTGAGGCTGCTCTGCGAACAAGGAACGTGCCGCATTTGCCACAATCGTCGATGAATTTGAGGTAATCCGGTTGACTACATCCATGCGCTTAGTGCCTTCCGCCACCATGTTCTTCAGCGCATCAATTTGACCACCGCTAATGTACTCGCCTCTAGTATCTGCTTGAGAAACTACTTTAGTAAACGCATCTAACATTTCAAGATCTCCTAATTATGTTGATGTGCGAATTAGAAAAGGTTCAAGCCCAGTCATGAAGGTCGTTAAAGTACCGTCACTTTGAGTAAAAAAGCACTGCATCGTCAGTTAAGCTTGCGATGTTATAGCAATGTCAGAAGAATACTTTTAAGGAGAGCGTCATCCCAACAGGATTGATCTACTCAGTGGGTTTGAACCTGATACTGATTAAAGCAATCTACTTGTGCAAATTTTGTGCAAATTTAGGAGCGTTAAAAGAGAATTGATTAAAAAATATTAAGAAGACGTTCGTGCTGGCTTCTGAAATAACATTTTCAGGTCGCATAGTGGGTTACAGATTCAAGTCACACAATCAAACAGCATGGTGGTCATGTAGCGATCGGTCCATTCGGCGCCAAAGGATTTTTCCAAGACTCGCCGAGTCTTATCATTCTGCTGTTGCTTAGTGCAGTAGTAGCGCTGTCCAGCGATCGCGTTAGCAATCTCTTGTTGAGAGGTGAGTGGAGTTGCAAGACTGGCATTTTGACAATGCAGCGTCAAAAAGTCACGCACTCGCTGCAAAAACATATCTTCTTCCGGCACACCCACTGGACGGACAAACAGACAAAATTCTGAAAAGATGTCTGCCCACTCCGGCAAGGCGCGCGTCTGGGAAAATTGAAGCGTTGGCAAGGTCGAAAGCACCTGAGAGTATGCCCCTGGCAGCGATCGCTCCGCATTAATAGGAGAGAGATCGGCGATCGCCGCACTAATGGCTCCTCCGCGTCCGCCCACCAGATCTGCCCCAAAAATGGGTAACGCGTAATCAGGATTAGGAAACATAACGCAATGTAAAATGTCTAGCCCAGTGCCCACCTGAGCTAGCTCAAGGTGCAGCTTACGGAACTGCGGAGCCTGATAGCAGTGATTCTCAATCACCAGCCGTTCGCCTTCCAGAGCGCCCTCAATGTAGCCCAGACCTTCTGGAACCGAGTAAGGGGAAAGCTCCAAATATTGGTGCCAGGTTTCTTCAATGCAATCTGCCAAACGGCGGATCAGAGGATGCTGTTGGATTCTTAACGACATATGGGTGGGCTTTTGTAGAGGCTTCGACATTCTGCTATCTAACGTAGAGGATTAATATTTACACTGACGCATTCTTCATACAAAACCTGGGCAGTACGGCGTATCAAAAGCGCAAACTAGCTTGCCCAGGCGCGTACTCTTTGCAATCGACGAAGAATTCGATTAGCAAGCTCAACTCCCATAATAGGCTTACAGAGATAATCATCCGCACCCGCTGTAAAAGCCTGATTTTGGCTAGTGGTGTCAGTCAGCACACTTAAAAATAATACTGGCAAGCGCTGCCAATCTGGATCGCTGCGCAGAATTTGACATAGTTCAAAACCGTTCACCTGTGGCATATTGACATCTAGCACCAGCAGATCGGGCGTAACAGCTTGTAACACCGTCAAGAATTGTTGCGGATCGGCAAGAGTTGTGACTTTAAATCCCCAAGGTTTGAGTAACGTCGGCAACATTCGCAGCCAGTTTGGATCATCGTCAACAATCATGATCCTGGCAGGTGAATTAGAGCCGCGCAACAGGCGAATTGCAGCAGAAATAACTTGGTCTGGAATGGCTGAGGATTCCAGAAAAATCTTTCCACCCAATCGCACTATTTTCAGACGATCGCTCAACTCCGTCCGATCGCCCACCACCAAAATCGGCAGAGCCGGATAACGGCTAACAAAAGCCTGTAAAGTTTTCCAAAGATCTGCCGCCACGTTAAGCTCATTGGGCTTGTTAGGCTCATTAGGCTTGTTAGGCTCATTAGGCTTGTTAGGCTTATTAGATGAGCTAGAGGGCAATCGAAAGAGAATAACGTCAGGAGATTGGTTTTCTGCTAACGCCACTGGCGCAATTTTAATGTAAATGCCTCGATCGCTTGCCACAGACACCAGAGATTGATTGAATTCAGCATCACCGCTAACGAGCAGCAGCAGCGGCGATCGTCCTGGAATCTGAGCAGTCTGAATCGTCTGATGGTTCTCAATATCCTGCTGAAGGGCAATCGCTAAGGTCTGCATCAGCTCAGCCTGTCTGGGGGGCAGCGCTTCGCCCAGCCAATGCTCTAGCTGGCGGGAAAGGTGCATGGCTTGAGTTAGACCAAATATTCCCAGCGTACCTGCTAGCTTATGGGCGACCTGCTGTGCCTGAACCTGCTGTGAGCGCGTGAGGCAATCGACCTGCAAATCTGTGGCGGCTTGCAGCAAAACTTCGGTCTGAGCCAGACACTTGGGCTGAGTCGTTGTCCAAGTTTCGTTGAGGAAGGTCAAGTATTGCTGCTGTGAGTCTGGCGGCTTTAGGCTAGCCTGCTGTGAGCTAGCCTGGGAATTTAGAAAGAGTGAATGCGATTCCTGTAAAGAATTGCTGGCGATCGCCAAGCCACCATTTGCCAAGCCACCATTTACCAAGCCACCATTTGCCAAGCCACCATTTACCAAGCCACCATTTGCCAAGCCACCAT
>CASBQM010000267.1 GCA_949127645.1 Synechococcales cyanobacterium PMM_0036 | reverse complement strand
TGATCGCCAGCTTGCTTGACAATGCGCTCACGAGATTCTGTAAGCACTTGAGCGATCCGCAGACGGCGCTCACCCGAAGTAACAAAGCCCTTGATCCGATCTAGTTCGCCGGGGCTGAGATAGCGAGCCTCAGCATCTGCATTCACGATTGACTTCGTGACAATACTCATTGATGGATTCCTCCGAAAAGCAAGATGTAACCAGTTTGTTTAAACAGCATTTACTGCTGAGCCGCCTGAGCCGCTGAACGACTAAGCTCTCAACCGTAAAGCCATGCTTGACTAGATAACTTTGATTTAGCTATCTCTGCCTGATAATTTTCGGGCATTGCGCTCACTCTCTTGAGGTATCTGCAACATTTTGTAATAGTTTTCCTCATCCAGACTTAATTTTCCTCATCCAGCTTCCTCATCCAGCTTCCTCATCCAGCTTCCTCATCCAGCTTAATAAAAGTGGGCGAGATTGCCTGAAGTATGCACACTTTAGGACAAATTACAATTTTTTCTCCAGGAAACCGTAATGATTCTGTAGGTTTGCGCAAGTACGGGTAAGGCGATCGCTACTCAGAACAATCACACTAACGATAAGTACACGAGTTCTTCTAGGACAATTGCGTTCATAAAACTAGGTTCATCAGAGGGTATGACTCGCCAACATGAGCCATGATTTCAAATAAACCGATCGCTCATCTTGATGCGATCGCTAGTGTATCCTGTAATTTTTGTTGAATTGCCCTTTTGACTTGGGAACACTGGATCATGATTGCGTCCTGCTTAATGAGTCATGTGCCGAGTAGCCAGTGGATTTTACCGTCGCCATTCCCACTTACAACGGAGAGCATCGTCTGCCTGAGATTTTAGAGCGATTGCGCTCGCAAACTAATCCGGCTAATTTGCAATGGGAAGTCCTGATTGTAGACAACAATAGTAGCGATCGCACTCCCCAAGTGATTCAGTCTTTTCAGGCTAATTTTTCAGTCGTAATTCGCTGCCTCAAAGAGACTCGTCAAGGGGCAGGATATGCCCGACATACTGCAATTCGATCGGCTCAAAGCGATTTAATCGGATTTTTAGATGATGACAACCTCCCAGATGAAAATTGGCTCAATGCAGCCTATCAATTTGCGCAAGACTATTCTCAGGCGGGAGCCTACGGCAGTCAGATTCGAGGAGAATTTGAAGTTAATCCCCCTGAAAGTCTGCGGCGAATTTTGCCGTTTCTAGCAATTACAGAACGGGGAGAGAAACCTAGTTGCTACATTCGCTCGAAAGGGCTTTTGCCGCCTACAGCAGGTTTAGTCGTTCGCAAACAAGTCTGGCTAGACTATGTGCCTGAAGAAGGCATTTTGATGAAGTTGAAGTTTAAGCGATCGGATGGCAATCATTGTGGTGAAGACATAGAGGCGCTGAGTTATATTCATCGATCGCCCTGGGAAATTTGGTACAATCCCGCCATGAAAATCGCCCATAAAATTCCGTCTTGGCGATTAGAAAGGTCTTATTTACTTCTCCTTTTTCGCAGCATTGGTTTAAGTCGGTACGTAACGCGTAGATTAAATGTGCAGCCGTGGCAAAGACCGCTAATGCTTGTAGCGTACTTGGTTAATGATTTTCAAAAAAGCTTGCTACATTACTGTAAATATCGATCGCAATTGCAAACTGATTTAGCCGCCGCTTGTGAAATGGAGCTGTTTTTAGGAAGTTTGCTTAGCCCCTTTTATCTATGGCAAGCTTATCTGTGGCAAGCCAATTTATCACAAAAAGATGCTTGCGAAAAAAGTTTTCCAGATAACTTTCAGGGCTGACTATGCATCTAATTGTTTTAGAAAATGAGCCATCTTCCCGCCGAGGAGGTCAGGAATTAAGCTTAATAGATATATGTCAAGGACTATATCGGCGAGGGCATAAAATTAGCTTGCTTTATACAAAATCAGGTGATTTGTTAGAGAAATATCAAAGCTTTTGCTCAGATATACATTTCGTCGATGGATATAAGTTGACATCACAGAATCCTGCTCGATTTCTTGCAGGCTTAGGCAAAACAGCTCAATCTATTAAAATACAGCCTGAAAGCCTAGTTTATAGCAATCAATATCAGGAAAGCTTTTTCGGCTATGGGTTTGCTTGTCTTAAACGTATTCCATTAGTTTGCCATTTGCGATTACCTCCTCCTTCAACATTAGGAATTCAATCTAGACTCGGATTGTATGGAGCAAAGCAATTAATTACGACTTCACAGCGCACTCAATCAGATTGGATAAGAGCAGGTTTTTCTGGTAACAAAATAAAGACGGTTTATAATGGAATTAATCTAGAGAAATTTCAGCCTCGACAGGGTAGACCAGTCGATAGCAGTAGACTAGCCAATAGTAAAGTGATTGCTTATGTAGGGCGATTAGACAAAGTTAAAGGATTGGAAACTTTGCTGAAAGCGATCGCCCTTCTGCAATTAGAAGAGCCACATTTGCGTCTACTCATCGCTGGAAAACCCCTCATTCAAAACGCTCACTATCAAGGCTTGCTGCACCAGCTTGCCTATCAGCTAGATATTGCCGCAAACGTCGAGTTTTTGGGGCATACATCTAATCCTGCCGAGGTCTACCAAGCCAGCAATCTGGTTGTTTTACCTAGTATTTGGGCAGAGCCATTTGGGCGATCGCTTTTAGAGGCAATGGCTTGTGGAGTGCCCGTGGTGGCTAGTCGGGTGGGCGGCATTCCGGAAGTGCTATTAGGCGAATTTGCTCAAGACCTATTTCGACCTGGCGACGCAAAAGATTTGGCGGCAAAGTTGCGATATAGACTCAACTGGCAAACTCAAGACCCCACATTAGGACAGCGTTGCCGAGATTATGTAGGCGATCGCTTTCCTCTCAGCAGAGCTGTCGAGGGCGTAGAGAAGGTCATGCTGGAAGCGTTGAGTCAGTAATCTGTAAAAGTAATTCGTAAAAGTAACTCGTAAAAAACATTCGTACTGAATTGGCAAATTCCATCTACCATTTATCAGGGTAAAAGATTCAGGACAGGTAAACATAAGGCTAGCTATGGCAGGACTCAGCGCCGATCAGCGTCACCACCACTATTTGAGTGAGGCAACCCGCACAGGTATTCACAAGCCGCTCTTAGCAGCGCTATATCAGGCTCACCGTCGTCCTGCCTTGGGCGATCGCGAAGTGGGTTTGGGAATTTCACCTGCCAACCGCATTGCTTTAGAGCAGGTCAATACCTTCGCAACGCAAGTCCAGTTCGCAGCCAATACCGTTCGCAGCATTACCGATCGCCTCACCGCACAAGGCTGGAAAGGAGCCGATATTTGGGATGCTGATGAAGGGCGCTACACCGATCGCTTTCTTCAAGCGATCGCCAACGGGTATAGCCCTCCCATTACTGATCTGATGGCAACTCGACTAGAATCTGCCGATCTGCAAATGCTGTTGCCAGCCTACAAAGTGAATATAGTACAGGACTGGGCGACTGGCAGCTCAGATGCCCTGCCACCCAAACAATCCTTTCTTGATGCTGCCTTAGTTAAGCTTGCAGAACCTATTTCTCGCTA
>CASBQM010000266.1 GCA_949127645.1 Synechococcales cyanobacterium PMM_0036 | reverse complement strand
GTAATAATTTTCACCCTAAGACACTCTAAAAAACGATGATTGCTACACCCGAACCGCTGAGGATGGTCGCCGAAGCCTATCTAGACTGGGAATCTCACCAGGAGATGCGCTATGAGTATGTGAATGGTGATGTGCTTGCCATGACAGGGGGCACGATTCCTCATAACGACATTGCCCTTAACCTTTACACTGCTCTACGTCCTCACTTACAGCTCAAAGGTTGCCGCGTTAATGTATCAGATGTGAAGGTACAGGTTACATCCACCCTTTATCTGTATCCTGATCTCATTGTCAGTTGCGATGAGCGCGATCGCAATGCCATTAAAGCTATTCAATATCCTAAACTCATCGTAGAAGTCCTCTCTCCCGGCACCGAAACCTACGATCGCAAAGATAAATTTGCTCTGTATCGTCAGTCTTCTACTCTAGAAGAATATGTTCTCGTAGACTCTACAAGCATCAGCGTCGAGTGCTATCGCCGGAGTGGAAGCCGTCGCTGGATCTATGAACCCTACACCGCCGAAGATACTCTTGCTCTAGAAAGCATCGAATTTAGCTGTGCGATCGACAGACTCTACGAAGGCGTTATGTTTAGCTCGTGAAAATATGTGGCTTTTGAGAAAACTTTAAATCACGCGAACTTAAATCACGCGAACTTAAATCATGCGAACTTAAATCATGCGAACAGTAGGCAACTCTCACCGCTTTCATCCGTCATGACCTTATACGTCAGAGTTGAGTAGAAATTTACTTCTGATCCCTTTCATGACAAAAATGTAGGGACAGAGAACAGGTTTAGTGAGGAGTGGGAGTTTCTATGAGTACATCAGTGTTTCCAGACGGATCGAGACAGGCGATCGCTCCTCTGTCTGTCCCTATCTCGATCGTGGTTCCGGTCTATAACGAGGTCGAGAGCATTCCGCGTTTAGTGGAGGCGATCGCTTCAACGCTTCAGGAAAATCGCCTCAACTATGAAATTATTTGTGTAGATGATGGCTCCACGGACGGCTCAGCAGATCTGCTGCGGCAAATTGCGGGCGATCGCACTGACCTAAAAGCCGTGCTGCTGCGTCGCAACTATGGGCAGACTGCCGCAATGGCAGCCGGATTTCACCATGCCACAGGTCAGGTGATGATTACCCTAGATGGCGACTTGCAAAACGACCCGGCAGATATTCCAAGACTCTTGGAAAAGCTGGACGAAGGCTACGACTTGGTGAGCGGCTGGCGAGTGCAGCGACAGGATGCGGCTCTGACTCGGCTACTGCCCTCCAAAATCGCCAACTGGCTGATTGCCAAGGTGACGGGCGTGAACATTCATGACTACGGCTGCTCTCTGAAAGCCTATCGATCGGAGCTAGTCATGGATATGAATCTCTATGGGGAACTGCATCGATTCTTACCCGCCCTAGCATTCATTGAGGGAGCCAGAATTGCTGAAATTCCGGTACGGCACCATGCGCGTAAGTTCGGGCAGAGCAAATACGGCTTGGGGCGGACTTTTCGAGTCGTAATGGATCTGTTCACCATCTTCTTCATGAAGCGGTTTTTGACTCGTCCCATGCATGTCTTTGGTCTATTCGGACTGGTGGCAATGCTGCTAGGGGCTGCGGTCGGCGTTTACCTGACTTTCCTAAAGCTGACCCTAGGAGAAGATATTGGCAACCGTCCGCTACTTATCCTGGCGGTTGTGTTGTTCTTAACAGGTATCCAATTGTTGAGCTTTGGGCTACTGGCAGAGCTTTCGATGCGGACTTATCACGAATCGCAAAACCGCCCAATTTATCGAGTGCGCGAAGTGGTCGGCTCGAAAGCAGATCTGTAGGTCAAGCATCTAACCTAGGGTTAGACTGCGATCGCTTAACGCGGCAAAGGGCTGCCAGCATTTGAGCCAGTGGCAGTGGGGCTGATGGTTCTGATCTCTCGACAGTTGGGCACCCAGCCTTGAGTATCCTGATGATGTGCAGTAGTGAACGCCACTTCGCCCTTGCTGTTAAGGCACTCATAGTAAACGGGCTGGACTTGGGGAGGCGTAGTATCTCGATAGCCAATGTTTCGGCAGTTGTCTAGGGCATCCGCAACGGCTTCGCTGGTCGTGGTCAGGGCGATATTGCCGTTACCGTCGTAGCACTGGTAATAGGCGGCTCGAACCGCTGCTTTAGAGGTGTAGGACACTTCTCGACATCCCATTTGCCAACCGATCGTCTCTTGCGGGTTAGGGGTGACGTAGGCAATATTGCCGCTGCGATCGTAGCACTCGTATTGAATAATCTGCTGGGCTGAGGGCTTTGTGTCTTCGGCGTGAACCTGCACGGGCATAAAGCCAATGCCTCCCATGGCGGTAAAAAGGGCGATCGACACAACAGATCTAAGGTTCATCATAAGTTTCCTCAAAGCAGCTTTAATCTATTTTTTCTAGTTTGGATGATGAGAATCCGGTCTAATTGACCCGAATCGGTGCGCCCTAGTCACTATTCTTACAAGAGGGCGATCGCTTGTCGATGATCTGGGTCTAAGATTTGAGTCTAATATCTGGGTCGAACATGGGACAATCAGGATCTTCATAAGCTGTTTCTCTACTTAAGCTATTTAAGCATTCCTCTAAGGGGGATAGATGAACGAACTGGATGTCCAACTTCGTCAACTGGTCAAAGAAGCCTGTAGTCATCCACGCGGCAGTCCGGCACGGCAGCGACGGCTGACTCAGGTGATCAGGCTCTCGTCGGGCAAGCTATGGCGCGAAAGCGTTGCCTACTATCAGGATGCTGTGCAGCAGACCTGGGTATATTTTTGCCAAAACGTCTGTGAAGCCAAAACGGGCGATCGCTATGACCCCGATCGCAGCAGCGTTTCCACCTGGCTAAATGCCTATCTGAGACGGCGGCTCCAGGATTTTTATATTGACGGACAAAAGCAGCAGGTAACTCGCGTCACGGGTTTAGCCAGAGGATCACGATCGGGCGAAACAGGCGAAGTCGTTGACCCGATCGACAATCTTGCTGCCCAGCCCGACGTGCCGCCCATCCTTCAGGAAGTGAAAACCTGGGCAGAACTGGATGCCACAGGCGAGCTGCAACAGGTACATATTGAAGGGTATCCTCAGATCACTTGCCAAATGCTGATTTTGCGAAGGCTGCCTCCAGAGACCGGGTGGAAGGAGCTTTCTGCTGAGCTGGGTTTATCGGTTTCAACCTTGAGCAGCTTTTATCAAAGACAATGTTTGCCGCGTTTGCGTAAATTTGGTCAGTCGGAGGGATATCTATAAAGCACTGGAGGATAAAGAGCTTTTACCATGACCCATACCACCTCATCTGCACTACCGCTTCCCATCACTCGTCGGGCGATCGCTCTAGCGGATCAGTTTGCCCACCGACATCCTGCCGAGAAAGCGACTCAAGTTCGGCTCAATACGCTGGCGGTCTGCGTCATGAACGACTACTTGCAGATGATGGGCATTGCTGCCGACCCGACCACAAGCGATAGCTGGAATCCGGTAAGTCAGCTCTGCGCAGACGTTGCCGATCTGGAAGTTCTGGGGGTAGGTAAGCTGGAGTGTCGTCCTCTTTTAGTCAACGGCGAGGCAGGTGATATCTGCAACGTGCCGCCCGAAGTCTGGGAAGACCGGATTGGCTATGTCGTGGTGCAAATTGATGAGGCATCGCAAGAAGCAAGCCTACTAGGCTTTGTGGAACGGGCGATCGGCGCATTGCCCCTGAGTGAACTGCGATCGCCTGAGGCTCTGCTTGATCATCTCGATCGGCTCATGCATCCGGTTACTGCCGCCTTAACTGTGGCAAACCTCAGCCAATGGCTGCAAAACACGTTTGAGGCGGGCTGGCAAACCGTAGATTCCCTGCTCAATCCTCCCAATCTTGCCTATGGTTTTCGGGGCATGGAAACTGAGCCGCAGAATGATCTTCAGACTAGCCTTCAGGGCAGCCTCCGCCGCGCTAAGCTCATTGATCTCAACATTCAAATGCCCCATCCCGTAGCGCTCGTAGTGGAACTTACTCCAGAAGATGAGCAAACCGCCATTTGCCTTCAGGTGCATCCCACGGGTACGACCTATTTGCCTCCGGATTTGCGGCTGTCGGTGCTGGATGAGGCAGGAGAGATCTTTTTAGAAGCCCAGTCTCGCGGTACGGATAATTATATTCAGCTTCAGTTTAGCGGTCAGCCGGGCGAGGCTTTTCGGGTACAGGTGGCGATCGCCGATGCTAGCGTTGTAGAATCCTTTGTGATTTAGCCCAGCCATCGAGCGAGATGATTCTGTCCAAGAGCCGTGAGGAAGCCTCGATGGCAGGTAAGCTAGTTGTTCTAAAGTTTGGTGAGGGGAGCCTTGAGACAGGCTTTCCGGTGACATTGCAAATTAGTCAAGAGCAATCTTATCACGAGCAACTTCCAGAGCAGGATAGGGTGCAACCCGGCTGGGCGTACTATCCGCTTGCCGAAGTGACGGGAAAGCTGCCTCCTGCTCCTGATTTGCTGCCCTATTACCAGCATTGGCGATCGACCTATCGGCGATTGGGAACCCCAACTCGTCTGGAAGCCCCCAAAGCACAGGTGACAAACGTTTCCATGCTGACTGATTGTCAAAGTGCCGCCGAGGCGCTGAGCGATCGCTTTAACATCTGGCTGCGCTCGGAGTCGTTTCGCCCTCTGCGAGAAAAATGGCTAGAGCAGTTGTCGCTCCATGACTCAATTCGGGTGATTTTGCAAACTGACGATCCATTGCTGCAAAGGCTGCCCTGGCAAACCTGGGAATTGGGCGATCGCTACACCCAATCCGAACTTGCCCTCAGCTTGCCCACCTATGAACAGATTGGTAAAATCGCGCCTCCTAAAGATCGGCTAAAAATTCTGGCTGTCTTGGGCAACAGTCAGGGCATTGACGTGCAGGGCGATCGGGTCTTACTCGAAGAGCTACCTGATGCCGACATTCACTTTCTCGTTGAGCCTCAGCGCCAGGAACTCAGCGATCAGCTCTGGGCACAGCCTTGGGACATTCTGTTTTTTGCAGGACATAGCTCTGGCTCAGATCTGGCGATCGAGGAAGGTCAGATTTTTATTAATGCCACCGACAGCCTCACCATTCGTCAACTCCGCCATGGACTCCGTAAAGCTGTCGAGCGCGGGCTAAAGCTGGCGATTTTCAACTCTTGCGATGGCTTAGGTCTAGCGCGCAATCTGGCAGATTTGCAGATTCCCCAAATGATTGTTATGCGCGAACCTGTGCCCGATCGCGTCGCCCAAGAATTCCTCAAATCATTTCTGTCTAGCTTTTCTCAGGGCGAATTGTTTTATCAGGCGGTACGGCAGGCGCGAGAACGGCTGCAAGGGTTGGAGGATCAGTTTCCTTGCGCCACGTGGCTACCGATGATTTGCCAAAATCCGGCAGAGGCTCCCCCCACCTGGAAGCAGTTAGTAGGGCAGAGGTTAAGGGTGGGGGACAGCGAAACGCCTAGGAAATCACCTAGTCGATCGCCTGTCTCTCGGCATTTGCACCAGTTTTCAAAAGTGCTGATCTCTAGTCTGGTGGTGATGGCAACGCTGACGGGTTTGCGCCATGCCGGATTTTTGCAAACCTCAGAGCTACAGACATTTGATGCATTGATGCGGCTGCGTCCTGCCGAATCTGAGGATTCTCGTCTGCTGATTGTCACCATCAGCGATCAGGAAAGACAGCAGTACGGCGGGGTGTTGCCAGATGGAAAGTCTACTTCCTTGAGCGATCGCTACCTCAATCAGCTTCTCACGCGACTCAATCAGGCTCAGCCCAGCGTCATCGGGCTAGATC
>CASBQM010000265.1 GCA_949127645.1 Synechococcales cyanobacterium PMM_0036 | reverse complement strand
CTTATAAACATTTTCCGTCCCCGAAGGACGAGCCGCAAACCAGCCATTCTCTGTCGTTACTTTCAAGCCGCCGATCGCCGCATCATTCCCCGGAGCCTTAGTCAACTTAGCCGTAATCGCATCACCCGCCAGACTCGCCGCCTTCACACCATCAGGAGACAGCTTGCTAAGACGGGCTTTCTGCTCAGGAGACGCAGGCGCATCCACACGAGTGTAGTAAGGCTTGCCCAAGCGATCGGTCATATCTTGATAGTGCAGCCCCGGATCTTTACCCGTGCGAGCCGTAATTTCAGCCGCCAGCAGATCCATGATGATGCCATCTTTATCCGTCGTCCAAACGGTGCCATCTTTCCGCAGAAAAGAAGCCCCAGCGCTCTCCTCACCGCCAAAGCCAAAAGAGCCATTCAGCAGCCCATCCACAAACCACTTAAAGCCCACAGGCACCTCCGACACTGATCGACCAATCTCCTTACCCACGCGATCGATCATATTGCTGCTCACCAGGGTTTTGCCGATCGCGCTCTTGCCCGACCAGCCCGTACGATTCGTGAACAAATACCAGATAGCAACCGACAGGAAATGGTTAGGGTTCATCAAGCCAACGCTACGGGTGACGATACCGTGGCGATCGGAGTCCGTATCGTTGCCGAAAGAAATATCGTACTCATCCTTAACCTTCACCAGACTCGCCATAGCGTAGGGCGAGGAGCAATCCATGCGGATTTTGCCGTCCCAATCTACCGACATGAAGCGGAACGTCGGATCAACTGTGCGATTGACCAAAGAAATATCTAAGCCGTAATGATTGGCGATCGGCTCCCAGTAAGCGATATTCGAGCCACCCAACGGATCAGCCCCAATGCGCAGCCCCGCCGATCGAATCACGTCAATATCGATAATGTTCGTCAGATCGCTGACGTAGGGCATGATGTAGTCGTGAACGTGAGTCGTTGCCGCCCGAATCGCCGAGTCATAGGAGATTCGCTGCACGCCCTGATTTTTTTCCGCCAAAAGCTGATTGGCGCGTTCCTGCACCCACTTGGTAATTTCTGGCTCAGCCGGCCCCCCCGAAGGCGGATTATATTTGAACCCCCCGTCGCTAGGCGGATTGTGGGACGGCGTGATGATAATGCCATCCGCAAGACCCGAAGTTCTGCCCTGGTTAAACGCCAGGATGGCATGGGAAATCACTGGAGTCGGCGTGTACTGGGCATAGCCTTCCGTGGGGGCGATGAAAACCTCGATGCCGTGAGCCGCAAGCACTTCTAGTGCCGATCGCTGAGCTGGGGCAGACAGCGCGTGGGAGTCCATACCCATGTAGAGTGGACCATTAATCCCTTTGCTCTTGCGATACTCTGCGACTGCCTGGGTCACTGCCCAAATGTGATCTTCATTAAAGGTGCTGTTGGCAGAGGAGCCGCGATGCCCAGAAGTGCCAAAGCTGACTTTTTGCAGCGGATTGGCGGGGTCGGGATGCAGGGTATAGTAGGCATCTAGCAATTTAGCAACATCAATTAGGATGTCCGCAGGGGCGGGCTTTCCGGCAAGGGGGCTGATCTTCTCATCCACGGTTTGCATCTGTCTCTGTCCCGTCACGGAGGGTCATGTTCAGAATAACTCGAAACTGATTCAGAGGAAGGTGATTCAGACAGCGTTGGTGGATTTGGAATATGTTGTTTTCATGCGAAATTTAGTAAATGTGCAAGATTCGTATTTCCCTATCTATTTTTCTATCCTCACGGGTTTATGGCAGAAACTGCGATCGCCCATCTAGAGTCCCTGATATTCGGCGCTTTATTGCTCCAGTCTGAGGCTTTTCGGCAAATTCAGGTCTTGCCTCTGGGCAGTCAGGCAGCGCTGCTAGTCGCCCTTCTTGCCGGATTTTCTCAGGCGATCGGGCAAAGCATTGTGCTATTTAGCAATCGGGTGAGACCATTACGCTTCTTTTTGAGTCTGCTGATGTCGGCGATCCTGTTTGCTTTTGGCTATATTTTTTGGGCACTCAGCACTTGGGTTGCTAGCATTTTGCTGTTCCGAGGCGATTGGACGACCCTACTCGACGTGATTCGGACGCTAGGATTATCTTACGCGCCCTTAATCTTCAGCTTTTTGGTGGCACTCCCTTACCTAGGCTTGCCTATCTCGACGCTGCTCTCAATCTGGAGCTTTCTCGCCTTTTTGACCGGCTTAAAGGCGGCGTTGGGGCTAGATCTGTGGCAGGCTTTTGGCTGTGGCGTGCTGGGCTGGGCTGTGTTTGAAGGATTGCAGCGAACGATCGGACGACCGCTAGCCGGTTTGGGGCGCTGGCTGACCAATACAGCCGCAGGCGTCAATCTGGTGACAAATCTCAAGGACTTAGAGCAAGTTGTCTCTCGCAAAGCTGCAAGGGTAGTCAAGGAGAAACTTAAGTGAGCCAAAGGTTTAAGCGATTCCTGTGGGTGGGCGCTGGCTTTGCGGCGCTTCTGGGTGCCCTAATCTTTCCGGTGCTGCCCGTCATTTTGCAAAGTCTGGTGATTGCCTTGGGGGCAACCTGGCAGCTTTTGGCAAACTTGATTGTTATTACGCTAATTTCAATTTTGGTGGCTAGCTTTTTTGCGCCCTTGGAGGCTTTGGGCTGGTGGGCGGGCTGGTATGGCGATGAAATTGAGACGACGCAGCATCCCGGTAGCTTGGTGGAGCCTTTCCCGACTGAGCTAGAGGTGACGCGATATGTGGTTTATCTAGACGGCATTTCCCAAGCGCGGTTTACCTATCTGCCAGAGGTAGAGCGGTTTTTAGACGCGTTGGCGATCGATCTGCCTGACAAT
>CASBQM010000264.1 GCA_949127645.1 Synechococcales cyanobacterium PMM_0036 | reverse complement strand
CATGGATGCCTTCTGCCATCTGGCGATTCCGGTTCCTGGCTTTCAGCACACCCGCGAAACGCTGATTTTGACGGATGTTTTGAATCACGGCTGCATAGTTTCAGCGATCGCCAATGCCGGAACGCGATCGGGCAAGCTATTTGGTCATAGCCCGCGGGTGCGGGTGCGTGCCTACCGCCACTGCGACATGGAAGACTTAAGCCGCAAGCTTCAGCGCTATGCCAGACCAGACGATCGCATTCTGGTAGTCTCGGATGCGGTGTTTTCCATGGATGGCGATATTGCTCCCTTGCCTCAGATGATTGACATCTTGTCGGACTATCCCGGCAGCGTTTTGCTGATGGATGAGGCGCACGCCAGCGGATCGATCGGCGCAACGGGACGCGGCATTTACGAGCATTTTGGCATTTTGCCGCAGCAGGTAATTGAGCGGGGTGTAATTCCGCTGATTATGACCACTTTTTCAAAGTTTGGCGCATCGGTGGGCGCATCTATCAGCACTCATATTGAAGAGCTGAAGCCGCTGCTAAATGTGTCTCCTACCTCGATTGGCACTTGTTCACTGGCTCCGCCACTGGCAGCCGCCGCGTTAGAGAGCATTCGCCAGGTGCGTCGCCGTCCTGAGCTAGTGGAGCGGCTGCAAGAAAATACGCGATATTTGCGATCGCGCATGGTGGAGCATGATTTTGAGGCGATCGGCGAAACGAACGTTGTTCCGGTACTGTTGCCGCCCGATCTTAATCCCAAGCTGTTTGCCCGCAAGCTAATCTACGATCACGGCATTTGGGTATCGCCGATCTGGTTTATTGCCAAGCCGCGTATTCGAATTACCGCTAACGCCAGACATACCCGTGAGGAGATGGACAAGCTGGTGGCGGGAATGACTGCCGTCCGCGAAGTCATGTATAAGCCAACCATTAGCGCTTAGGCTAATAATGCCTGGGTGATTGATGCTTGGGTGATTGATGCTTAGGTAACTGGTGCTTGAGTGACTGGCGTTTAGGTAGCGAGTGCTTGGGTAATAAGTGCCCAGATTTGTAGGGGCGAGGGATTTTGTGGCAGATGTAGCGGATAATACACTTGGATATTTTGAGATATTCTGTTTATCCGCTGATCTTTCACACCGCAATTCAATCTCCTCATTGGACTAATGATTAAAACCGCATGGGTTTTTCCTGGACAAGGCTCTCAGGCGATCGGCATGGGAGCTGATTTAGGCCAGATACCTCTGGCTCAAGCAAGGTTTGACCAGGCAGAGCAAATTCTGGGCTGGTCTATTCTACAGGTTTGCCAAAGCCCGGAAGATAAAGTTTCTAAGACTCTGTACACTCAGCCTTGTTTGTACACGATCGAGGCAATTTTGGTAGACCTGATGCGCGATCGCGGAAAGCAGCCTGAGCTGCTAGCAGGTCATAGCTTGGGGGAATACGTGGCGCTCTACGCGGCGGGTGTCTTTGATTTCGCGTCAGGCTTGCGGCTAGTGAAGCGGCGAGCCGAGCTAATGGATACTGCTTCAGGTGGCGGCATGGCGGCGCTGATGGGGTTCGATCGTGATCAGCTAGAGACGGCGATCGCCCAAACCCCAGATGTGGTGCTAGCCAATGATAATAGCGCGGCTCAGGTCGTGATTTCGGGGACGCTGGAGGCTGTGGATGCCGTAATTGCTAACGTTAAGTGCAAGCGGGCGCTCAAGCTTAGCGTTAGCGGTGCTTTTCACTCGCCCTTGATGACAGGTGCAGCAGCAGAATTTCAGGAAGTTCTGGATCGGGTGGAGTTTCATCCGGCATCAATACCCGTTTTGTCCAACGTGGAGCCAATGGCAGCGATTGCCCCTGATATTCTAAAAGAGCGCCTGAGTCGTCAAATGACAGGTTCGGTACGGTGGCGGGAGCTTTCGCTAAATTTGTCTGCGATCGGCACTGAGCGCGTGATTGAGATTGGCCCTGGCAAGGTGCTAACGGGTCTCATCAAGCGCACCTGCCCAGAACTGCGGCTAGAAAATATTAGCAGTTGGGCAGATCTATCTCTGGTTTTCCCCAGTTCTGATTTACCTTGAGCGGCTGGTTCATGACTCTTTCCTCCCTGCCCACTTCTCGGCACAATCGCCCACGCGAACCTCGATTCAGCCTTGCTCTCTATCACCTATTTAAGTGGGCGGTAGTCAGTCCAATATTGCACACTTATTTGCGGGGGCGAATTTATGGAGCAGAGCGGGTACCCCAACAGGGATCGCTGATTATAGTTGCTAATCATGCCAGCGACTTTGACCCGCTGATTGTTTCTAACTGCGTCGATCGTCCGGTGTCTTACATGGCAAAAGAGGAGCTGTTTCAGGTGCCCGTCTTGAGTCAGGCGATTCGGCTGTATGGAGCCTATCCTGTGAAGCGAGGATCTGCCGATCGCAGCGCTATTCGTGCCGCTCTGCATCAGCTTGAGAATGGCTGGGCGGTGGGTATTTTCCTTCAGGGCACTCGCACGGTAGATGCGCGTATCTCTGACCCTAAGCTAGGAGCGGCACTCATTGCTGCTAAAGCCCAAGTGCCGCTGCTACCCATTAGCCTATGGGGCACAGAAGCCATTTTTGCTGGATCGAAGCTGCCTCGTCCAGCCCCTATCACGGTACGAATCGGAGAGTTAATCTCACCGCCTAGCTCGACCAATCGACTCGACCTGGAGAGCGTGACTCAGCAATGTGCGATCGCCATTCATGATCTGCACGATTTGGGGCGATAGAGATTGATTTCAGTCAGCACTAAAAATTAATT
>CASBQM010000263.1 GCA_949127645.1 Synechococcales cyanobacterium PMM_0036 | reverse complement strand
CTATCACCCCAAGCAGGGTGCAATGTTCCCAGGACTGCGCGGCGTTACCGACCGTCTCACCCGTTACGCCGCCGACAAAATTCTCCGCGTTGCAGCAAAGCGCGTACAGTTAGAGGGAGTCAGTACCCACAGCTTCCGCCGAACTGCACTCAATCAAATGTCTAGCGCTAATATCCCCTTGCGCCACATCCAAGAAATTAGCGGTCACAATGACCTTGGTACATTGCAGCGTTACCTTGAGGTCAGCCCCGAACAGCGACGCAAAGCACTTTCTGTAATCGGGTTTTAACTCTTCGTGCTGAAAAAGTTTTACTAATACCTTAAGGGGGTAAAGACAAGATACGCGCAAAATTTATCACGATGTAAAGTTGTGTAAAGTAGCCATGTATTTATGTATTTCAAACATTGCCTAATTGGGTTCAATTTAGGCAATGTATGATGGAGAAAGAAACAGATCATAAAGCTTTCAACTATTCTTACCTAACTACCCCAACTTCCCTTTTCGGCAAAGATGGTTCCTCACCCTCCTCCCCCTGTCAAATTAGCTTCAAAGCGAGAGCGGGAATATTTGCGCCCAAAGGAAGTTGAAGCGATGATCAAAGCGGCACATTCATTTGGAAGACATGGAGTTCGAGATGCGGCCATTATTTTACTAATGTTTCGGCATGGGCTTCGCACGGCAGAGTTAGTTTCTCTGAAATGGTCACAAATTGATTTGAACGACGGCTATATTGAGATAAAAAGAGTAAAACACGGGCATGATAGCATTCATCCCCTACGCGCTCCTGAATTGAGGGCATTACGTCAGATTAAACGAGATTATCCCGAAACCCAGTATGTATTCGTCTCCGAGCGCAAAGCTCCCCTGTCTACCAGAACTATCCGTCACATTATAGCCAGAACTGGAGAATTAGCCGGACTTAACGAATCTGTTCATCCTCATCAACTGCGTCATGCTTGTGGCTATTATCTTGCTTCACAGGGTCATGATACCAGAGCGATTCAGGACTACTTGGGACATAAGAATATTCACCATACAGTTCGCTACACGCAGATGTCCCCCCAAAGATTTGAATCTTTTTGGACAGATTGAGCCTTCTGGGGCGATAACAATGCTCCTGTAAACTGAAAATGACCATCTTTTCCCTCACTTGTGGCATCAATTGAACGGACAGCTTATCCCAGATTCAAACGGTACTATACCGCCAATGAACTCGATAAAATTTACACCCCCACTAGGATAGAGATAGCATTCGCCTTAAAAGTTACGACTGGGGAAGAGAACTATTTTAATCTGCTAGTTTTACTCAAAGTATTTCAGAGATTAGGCTATTTCCCCCAAATAGCGGATATCCCTGTCGCTATCATCAACCATATTCGGACAGCACTGGATCTTCAAGAAGATAGGAGTTTTAGCTATCAATATCCACCAACTTTATCCCGCCACAAAAAAGCGATTCGCTCTTATCTCCAGGTGAGTCCTTTTAATCAAAAAGGTAAGGCTCTAATCACAGCAGTCATCACGGAATCAGCATTAAGGATGGATAATCCGGCCGATTTAATCAATGTAGCCATTGAAGAAGTTGTCAAGGAACGCTATGAACTCCCTGGTTTTAATACTTTAGACCGTTTAGTTAATCATCTCAGAAAAGAAGTAAACCAAAAAATATTCTCCCAGGTAATTAGTCAACTTAATTCTGAATATATCCAGCGATTAAAGGATTTATTAGATAATTACGCAACAGTTGAGCGCAGTCCTTATAATAACCTGAAAAAACTTCCTCAAAAATCAAGTCGAAATCATCTTAATGATTTAATTGTCCATTTAACTTGGTTAGAAACACTGGGAGAAATCGCTCCTTATCTTCAAGGACTAACTAGGACGAAAGTCAAACATTTTACCTCTGAAGCTAAAGCTCTTAGTGCTTCCGAGATGAAGGATATTACTCTGAATAAGCAATTAACCTTACTTCTTTGCCTCATCTATTCTGCTCAAGTGCAGACTCGTGATTACCTAGTAGAAATGTTCCTCAAGCAGATGAAAAAAATCCATAATCTAGCTATTGAGGAATTAGACTCTATCAAAAAAAGACAGCAGATAACCACAGAAAAATTAGTATCTGTCCTCACCGATGTCCTAGTAGTTTTCAATGAAGATGCCCCCGATTTAAAACCGATAGAGCAATTACAAGCTATCTTCAAGCAAACGGGAGGAGTTGAACAACTATTAACTGAGTGTGAAGAAATCAATGCTTATCAAGGTAATAATTACTTCCCCTTACTATGGCGATTTTATAAAAGTCATCGTAGTGCTTTCTTTCGGGTATTTAAGTTCCTGAAGATAGAATCTACCAGTAGTGACGATAAATTGGTTAAAGCCGTGGAAATTTTATTGTCTAATTCCCATCGGCGAGGGGAGTGGATAGAAACAGAAGTTGACTTATCCTTTATTTCGCAGCAATGGCAAAAATTAGTGATAGTTCAGTCAAAAGATGTTACAAGAGTGATGCGTCGCCATTTGGAGATTTGTATTTTTTCTTATGTAGCTGCTGAATTAAAATCAGGGGATATTTGTGTCTTTAACAGTGAGGCTTATGCTGACTATCGAGAACAATTACTTTCTTGGAAGGACTGTCAACCATTGGTTGAAGCATATTGTCAACAATTAGGCTTTCCTACTAAGGCTGAAGATTTTGTCGAGAATTTAGAAAATTTATTAACCCAAACAGCATCGTCAGTTGATCAAGGCTATCCCAATAATACATCTGTTGTTATTAGCGAGCAAGGAGAACCTGTTTTAAAACGTCCGTCAGCTAGTCGTGAGAGTGCTTCCCTCAAAAACTTAGAAGCTTTAATCTCTGAAAGAATGCCAGAGCGTAACTTAATTGATATTCTAAGAGATGTAGACTATTGGACAAATTTTACTCGACATTTTGGGCCTTTGAGTGGTTCTGATTCAAAATTAGAACGGTCTACAGAACGCTATTTATTAACCACTTTCACTTATGGATGCAATCTAGGAGCAACTCAAGCGGCGCGTCACATGAGAGGCGTTGTTACGTCAAGAATGCTCACTTTTGTCAATCAAAGACATATTAGTTTAAAAGGACTCAATACTGCTCTAGTAGATATTATCAATCGCTACAATGTAATGCCCTTAACTAAGTTCTGGGGAGACGGCACGACGGCTGCTGCTGATGGAACTAAATATGACCTATACGAGCAAAATTTACTCTCGGAATATCATATTCGCTATGGTGGGTATGGTGGTATTGCTTATCATCATGTCGCTGATAGTTATATAGCTCTGTTTAGTCATTTTATTCCTTGTGGAACTTGGGAAGCAGTATATATTATTGAAGGACTTCTCAAGAACACATCGGAAATTCAACCGTCGATTATTCATGCTGATACTCAAGGACAGTCTACTCCTGTCTTTGCCTTATCCTATTTGTTAGGTATTCAACTCATGCCTCGCATCAGAAATTGGCAAGATTTGGTTTTCTATCGTCCTGATAAGGAGACAGTTTATCAGCACATTGACTCTCTATTTAAAGGGGTAATTAATTGGGAACTGATCCAAACTCATTGGTCAGACTTATTACGAGTAGTTATTTCTATTAAAAAAGGCAAAATTTCTTCAGATATGTTGTTACGAAAATTGGGAAACTATAGTCGTAAGAACAAACTCTATCAAGCGTTTCGAGAGTTAGGGAGAGTTATTAGAACTATTTTTTTATTACAGTTCATCTCTGACCAAAAGTTACGTCAACAAATTACAGCAATGACTAATAAGGTAGAATCTTATAATGGCTTTTCTAAGTGGTTTTGCTTTGGAGGAGAAGGGGTGATTGCTAATAATGATCCTGAACAACAAGAGAAGACAATCAAGTACGGGGATTTAGTAGCTAATGCTGTTATTTTCCATAATGTAGTTGATTTAACTGAGGTTTTGCTTCAGCTAAGAAAAGAAGGTTTTTTCTGGGAGCGGGAAGATTTAGCGGCTTTGAGTCCTTATTTAACAAGTCATATTAAGCGTTTTGGTGATTATCTGATTGATATTGATGCGATTCCACCAGCACTAGAGGAAAAGTTAAATTTAGGCTTCTAAATAAATTTGTTACAAAACTTTATATCGTGATAAATTTTGCGCGTATCTTGTCTTTACCCCTTAAGCAGTTACTCGATTGAGCGTTCCTTTGAAGTACGTCTGCAATATATCTGTATTATTTATTCTCAATAAGCTCCTGGTTTATTGAGAAT
>CASBQM010000262.1 GCA_949127645.1 Synechococcales cyanobacterium PMM_0036 | reverse complement strand
TACAACGCCACCGCCCCTGTCTTTCGGCGCACTGTTTTTGGACTCGATCGAGCTGGAACGATTGAGATGGCGGTTTCTAGCGCTCGGCTATGTCATCAACTTGCCGCAGAGCAACCCTACACCCACTGGCGGTTTGAGTATTCGCCCGAAACCTTTACCGCCACAGAGCTAGACTTTGCCCAAGAGATTTGTAATGCTGTCTTGGATGTGTGGCAACCCAGCTTAGACCGAAAAGCCATCATTAACTTACCTGCCACAGTCGAAGTGGCAACGCCCAATGTCTACGCCGATCAGGTGGAGTGGATGCACCTCAATTTGGCTTACCGCGATCGCATTGTCTTGAGCGTCCATCCCCACAACGATCGCGGTTCAGGCATAGCGGCGGCTGAACTGGCGCAGATGGCAGGAGCCGATCGCGTAGAAGGCTGTTTGTTTGGCAATGGCGAACGTACAGGCAATGTGGATTTGGTAACGTTGGCGTTAAATCTCTATACACAAGGCATTCATCCCCAGCTTGATTTTTCAGATATTAATGAAGTGGCGCGATCGGTCGAGTATTGCAATCAGCTTCCGATTCACCCGCGTCATCCCTATGTCGGCGATTTGGTGTTCACGGCTTTTTCGGGTTCGCATCAAGACGCAATCAAAAAAGGCTTTGCCGTGCAGCAGCCGGACGACGTTTGGCAAATTCCCTATTTGCCGATCGATCCAGCCGATTTGGGGCGTAGCTATGAGTCTGTGGTGCGAGTCAACAGCCAATCCGGCAAGGGCGGCATTGCTTTCTTGTTAGAGCAAGAATATGGCTTGGTGCTGCCGCGTCGATTGCAGATTGAGTTCAGCCAAGTGGTGCAGCAGGTGATGGATGATAGCGGCACTGAAATGACGGCAGGTATGCTCTGGGATCTGTTCGATCGCACGTATCTCAAGGTTGATTCTCCATTGAAATATGTATCTCATGATTTGTCGCCAGCAGATTCAGCAAGCTTGTCAGAAAATCAGACACAAGCCATTCTATTGTTGGTAGAAAACAATGGTCAGACTTTTCGTTTAGCAGGTTATGGTAATGGTGCGATCGATGCTTTAATAGATGCGCTTAATCAGACTTTGAGTATGCGTCTGAATGTTCAGCACTATGAAGAACGATCGCTCAGTTGGGGAAGTGATGCTTTGGCGATCGCCTCCATTGAGCTAACGGGCGAGCTAACGGGCGAGCTATCAGGCTCAATATATGGCGTGGGCATTGACTCAAATTTCACAACGGCTGCCTTGCTGGCTGTGATTAGCGGCGTAAATCGGACGTTGAATCGATCGGGGATTAGTATTCAGGAACAGATCTCAAGGTTTAGCGCTGGGCAAAAATCTGGAAAGTGAGGCAATTTAAGGTTTTTGTTGAGGGATATGTCTCCCAACAAAAACCCTGCCAGATGATTGATTTGGCGTACTGTTTGGCGTACTTTTACTCAAAGGTCGACCGGATCGATGCCCGTTGCCGCAGTTTAGTGATCAAAGCCTCGCGTTGCTGCCTTTCCTGATCGATTTGTCGTTGCACACCTGATAGCTGTTGCTGAGAATTTGATAGCTGTTGCTGAGCATCTGCTAGCCGTTGTTGTGCTGCTTCCTCAGGCAACGGCACAAGCTCGCCTGTCGCATCGTAGAAGCGTAGCCAGTGGCAGCTATCCGTTGTCGGCTCTCGATCGATCGTACCCTGCCAAGCACCTAACCCCAGACCCAATGACTCACACCAGAGCCAGCCGCGATCGTCAGGCTGCAAAGGCTGATAGCTGTTGCGTACCAGTGTCCAACCCGCAAACGAACTTGCATCGAATGGATCAAAAACAAAGTAATCTGACGTTTTGAACACCCGTTCGTAAAGATCTTTTAGTCTCTAAGGGTTCTCCATCCTCGAAGATGAGATTATCTGGGGGCGATGGCTGCCAGTCAAGCGGTATGGGAATCGACTGTGAGTGAATCGGCTGTGAGTGAATCGGCTGCGATAGTTTTGGTGTAGCGTCAACCATGCTGAGATGGCTCCAAGCTAAGGGGTGCTTCCAGGATATCGCATCAGCCCTAGGTGATACGTTAGGTCTATCGGAGCGTCACGTTTACGTATTCCTCTTTTCAAACGCTGTGACGATCGCTATGGCAGGATAGATAAATAACCGTTCCTCAAATCCTCTTGAATCATGGTTTCAGATATTGACTCCCGCCAGCCGACCAACGCTAGAGCTAACGATATCTTTGATATCTTCCATTTCAAGCACTACTCAGGCCCCAACCCCTACCTGCAAAGCGGAGCCTTTGTATTCAACTTTGCCTTAAGCGGTCACGGTGAACCTTTGCCCATCAAAGCTTATGTAGACTGGATTTCTCAACGCTTTCCTCAGATTAGAGAGCGATCGTTTGAATCTCACGCCGAGCTGTTTGCTCAAACTGCGGTTGAGTTAGGCAAGCTAGAGATGGAGCTACGCTGCGACCACCATAGCCTGAAGCCACTAGAAAAAGCAGCTCTAGGAAAAGCAACCCGAATCGCCATTGAGTCTCTGCACGAAGCCACCAGTCGAGGCGTAGTGTATGCGGTTTGGGATTGGTTTGAAGATATCTCCCGCGATCGCTTCTTCAACCTAGAGGGACAGATTCAGATCTTGCAAAATCGATTTCGGCGATCGTCCTATGGTGGCCCTACGGTTTATGCGCTGCTGAATGCGGCTCACATCCGAGGCATTCCTACCTTTTATCTTCCTGACGAAGGATTAATGCAGTATGGCTATGGCAGTAAGCAGGTGAGAGGCATTGCCACCACCTTTGATGCAGACAGCCATCTTGATTCTGATTTCACCACCCGTAAGGACGATTGCAAAGCGTTTTTAGCCACGCTAGGATTTCCTGTGCCTAAGGGAGAGATTGTCTTGACGCGAAAGGCATTATTGGAAACGATACGACGCATTGGCTATCCGGTCGCCATTAAGCCCGTTGTCGGTCATAAGGGAATTGGGGTGACAGCAGAGGTGCAAACCGACGATGAGGCTGAGCAGGCTTTCGATCGCGCCGTCAAAGCCCATCCAGAAGGGGAGCCGATTCGAGTCATTGTAGAGCAGCATATCTATGGCAACGATCATCGCTTGCTGTGCGTCAATGGCAAATTTGTTGCGGCAACTGAGCGCCATCCTGCCTCGGTGATCGGCGATGGCAAATCCACGATCGCCCAACTGATTGAAGACGAGAACGCTAAGCCTGAACGACTCGATACGCCCACCTCTCCGCTGGGCAAAATCATCAGCGATGATGCGATGGAGCAGTTTTTGGCAGAACAAAGTTTGACGTTGGACAGCGTGCCAGAGAGCGATCGCCGGATCTATCTGCGCAAGGTGGCGAATTTATCATCGGGGGGCATGAGTCTAGATGCAACCACAAAGCTGCATCCTGATAACATCATCTTGGCGCAAGATATCGCTCAGCATTTTCGATTGGTTTGTTTGGGCATTGATGTGCTGACTCCCGATATTTCTCGCTCCTGGAAAGAGGGCAAGTTTGGCATCGTTGAGATTAATTCAGCACCCGGCGTGTATATGCATTTGCGACCTGCGATAGGTGAAAGCGTGGATGTGGGTGGGAAAATCATAGAGAACTTTTTTACATCAGCCGATGAATCTAGAATTCCTATTCTCAGCTTTAACTACATTCCTGTAGATGAACTGAAGGAGTTAATTGACGATATCTCCGTGAAGCATCCCCATTGGGCGATCGGTGCCATTTGCCGAGAAGGAGTATTTGTCGATCGCGGTGAAAAGCAGATGATTGGGAGCTACAACACTAAAGTACAAAGCTTGTTGCGCCATCCTAAACTAGATTTGCTGATTGCTGAATATCCCGACAGGATACTAGAAGAACAGGGTATATTTTATGATAAGAGCAACCTTGTGATTCTGAATGAGCCGACTGAGATAGAAATGATGCTAACTCAAAACATTGCTGATGATGCGACGATCGTTATTAAGCAGGGAACAGTCATCACGGTTCGTAGCAAGGGTTTACTCAATCAATACCAGCTAGGAGAACAGGAGCCGTTCAAACGAATTTACTGGAAGGAAATTTCTGCTATTTTATGAGTTCGGTTAAAACCTCTGCTCATCCGCCACCAGACCCGCAAACCCCAACCGCATGGAAAATCCCCAACGAAGTCGTCAACTTCAGTGGGGATTTTTGTTACGAAGCATTAGGAGGGACAAGCAACTAGAGAATCTCTATATAGCTATCTGCTAGGGCAAACAGCGGCAGAAGTTTGGTTACAAAAACCGCCATCTCCAGAAGCAGCAAGAGCTTTACCGCCAAAACCTATTAGAGTTAATGTAGCGATCGACAAAATGATGAAGCGTTTCATAAGTCACCTTTGAATGAGGAGCGTTTTGAATGAAGAATGTTTTCTTCGACTCCTCTAGAATCAACTATGTAGCTGAATATACCGTGAGAGCTATCTGAGGAGAGCTTAAAAGCTAGATGAGAAATTGCTGAGTCGAAAACGCACCCAATGATGTCGTTGCCGATGCTGAATCTGGAGCGCTATCGTCGATAACACTCGGATCGAGGAGATCTGTAGCGAGGAGATCTGTAGCGAGGAGATCTGTAGCGAGGAGAGCGCGCTCGTCAGGCAGAAGACACCGACCCAACTGCTGAGTCGGAATTTTAATCTGAAACGTGGTTCCTTGCTCTGCTGTAGAGAAGCACTCTAGCTCTCCCCCATGCTTTTCCACGATCGTTTGATAGCTAATTGATAGACCCAAACCCGTTCCTTTACCAATAGGTTTTGTCGTAAAAAAGGGGTTAAAGACTTTTTGCCTGACTGACTCTGGAATTCTCACGCCATTATTTGAAACCTCCACTTGCACCCACTCTGGTTCTAGTTGCCGAGTCCGAATCCAAATAGTTGGAGCAGTGTTTACCTCAGTGTCTACCTCAATAAATTTGGGATCTTCCTCCAAGGCATCGATCGCATTTGTCAGCAAATTCATAAACACCTGGTTGAGCTGCCCAGGGTAGCATTGCACCAGAGGGATTTCTACAAATTCTTTGACGATCGCAATATTGGGCTGACCGGGCTTGACTCTGAGGCGATTTTGCAAAAGGAGCAGCGTGCTTTCAATTCCTTCGTGAATATCAACCCACTTCATTTCTGCTTCGTCAAGCCGCGAAAAGTTTCGTAGCGATCGCACCGTCTGGCTGATACGTTCTGTGCCGACCTGCATAGAGGTCAGGATCATGGGCAGATCTTCTTGAATAAAATCTAAGTCAATTTCTTTTACCGCTGCCGCAAGTTCAGCAGTAGACTGCGGGTATGAGTGCTGGTAAAGCTTCACGATTTTCAGCAGTTGATGGACATATTCATCGACATGGGTTAGATTGCCATGGATAAAGTTGACGGGATTGTTGATTTCGTGAGCGATCCCGGCAACCAACTCTCCCAGGCTAGACATCTTCTCGGACTGGATGAGCTGAAGCTGAGTTTTTTGAAGCTTATAAATTGTTGCCTGTAATTCCTGATTAGCTCTTTCTAGCTCAGCGGGTTTAGGCAGCGCCAAGGCTAAGGGCACAAGCGGAATTAGCTCTATGGCAGTAACGGCTGAAACGATCGCCGTCATTGCCTTTACCAATCCTGCCATCCAGTAATTAGAATGCCAGAGCGTCCAGATATCAATCAAGTGTCCGCTACCGCACAGCAAAATAAAGGTGCTAAACAGACCAAAAATCCAGGTAAACGGAACGTCCCTACGTTTAGAGATAAAGTAGAGCAGCGTGATGGGAATGGAGAAATAGGCAAGGGCGATCGTTCCATCTGCAACAACATGGAGCCAGACCAACCCTGGTTTCCACAAATAGCAGTGACCGTGCGGAATGAACCCTGCCATATTAGGTGGCTCCTTGGACTAAGTGTGTTTTAACTAGACATTCAGCGGGAACTGCTTCAACGAGATGCACAGTGCTTTTAATTATCCTACTCTCTGCCTGCTTGGCATCTCGATAATGATTTTGTAAAAACTACCTCAGTACCGGACAAAAGCTTGCAAAAGGATAGCAGGTGGGGGTTTCATGAGAATTGCCACATTCGACATAGAATCCTGCGCACGAGATTACTTTAATTTAAAAAACATTGCAGCCTCACCTAGGGTGATATGGAGCTATGTGGAGCCATGAAGTTTCTTGCCCTGTTCCTGGTTGCCCTGTTTCAGGTCAAGTGTCACTCGTCTTGACCGGGTGGAGGAGTTTTCCAAGGTGTTTCCTACCGCTGAGGTGGAGTACCTGACGGCAGACCGAGAGTTTCTGGGTCAAGACTGGTTGAGTCTTTGGTTGAGCAAGCGGCGGTGGAGTTTGGCATCCGCGTTCGGGAAAGCGACAAGTTAGGTAACGGGCACAAAGTTTGGCTGTCTCAAGACTCGAGGCTTTTGTTTAGAACCTACCCATCTCAAAGACCCAAAACGGCTGTCTCGAATGATAGCGCTGCTCACCATTTCTCTCTGTTGGGCGTTTCGTATAGGCAAATAGTTAGCTCAACAATGCTCATCTCCTTAGGTTGTGCAAAAATCTTGTCCAGAGCTTACTATCTTGTCCAGTGCTTACTATAAAGCCTAGCTAGGTTCTTGCTTCTGTTGTGCAAAAAGGCTGAGAATCTACTTACAGCTAGGGCTGTCAGGATTGATCTTGCAGGCTGATTGTATTGCCTGAGTTTCTTGCTTATTTAAATGGCTTTCACTCCTCTGAAACTGCGTTTTGACGGTTAGACCTGCAATGATTGCTGCCACAATCGCTAGACTCACGATCGAAAAGGACTTAAGGCTGCTCATATTTCCCAAGGACGCTACAGATTTAACGTGCCCAAGACGATCGCCCTTCTATCAACTGCCTTCCTGCTTAGTAATACATCTTATTTTTTAGATGAGATGAGAATTTGCGATCGCCAGTTTCAACCTGGGCACTCTAATTTGTAGAGATCAGTCACCATTAGCAGTGCCCAAAGAACGGCGATGTTTGTACAAAATCGAAAATATCGAATCGGTGGATATCGAGCCAGCAAGAAACCAGAAGATGCCTTGCATCACCAGCCTGGGCGCTTTCAAAATGAGCAACTTCCGCCTAAAGTCGATTTGCGAAAACACATGACTGAAGTCGAAGAACAGGTAGGCAATAGTTGCATTGCTAATGCATTCGTGGGTGCCTATGAATATCTTGCGAAGCGCGGTCTAGGCGATTCTTGCGACGTAAGTCGCTTATTTGTGTATTACAATGCTCGTGCCCAAGAAGGCTGTGCAATTGAGGACAGCGGATCGCAGATGTATTGTGCGATCGACAGTTTAATTACGTATGGCGCTTGATCTGAAGAACTCTGACCTAACGACGAAGGTTTACTCTGTGAAGAACCTGCTGGTAATGCGTACGAACACGCTGCAAACTTTAAAATTGAGGGGTCTGAATTCATTGAAACTGACTTAAATTTATGGCGGCATACTTTGGCAGAAGGATATCCGATCGCCTTTGCCCTCAATACGTTTGAGTCTTTCGACGATGCGACTCAAAATCGCGGTCGTGTTCCTACTCCCAAGAAGTCAGACAATGTTCGTGAAACTCATGGATGGCACGCAATGCTATGCGTGGGTTACTATGACAGAGATCAAATGTTTATCGTGCGCAGCTCCTGGGGGTCTGAATGGGGCGATCGCGGATACTGCTACATTCCATATGACTATGTCATTCACAAAGACCATAACGGACATGATTCCTGGATTATAAAATCGCTCACCGATCTAGATTTTAGTTCCGAAGTTTGGGAAGGCGAAGAGTCTTTTTTTTCGACGAAAATTCTCTTTTTCTCTACGACTTTTACATCGCGACTGGAGATTCAGAAGGCTTTATTGAACAGCTTGATACCCTTTGCCAAAGCTATGTTGAGAGTGAGGAAGAGTATTATTTTGACTATGAAGAGACTGAGGACGAGGATACATATACCGTCACTATTAAAAACTTTGATTTAACCATAGAAGATCCAGAAGAGTCTCTTAGAGCTTAGTGGTGCAGAAAAGTCTTGAACAGTAGATATAT
>CASBQM010000261.1 GCA_949127645.1 Synechococcales cyanobacterium PMM_0036 | reverse complement strand
ATTTAGGGGGATTTAATCTGAATCAAATTTGCCCCATCATAACTCTGTTATTCGCCCAGCATAAAAGATTTGGGTTATCTTGGCTAGCCAAGACGCACAGCTTGATGCATATTCAGTTCAATGGCTTTAGACATAAAAAAAGCGAGATTTTAGAGGTGGCAGATTTCTAGGGCAATTCCTTTAATACCTCAGTCAATAGGGCAAATAGCTCGTCGATGTGAGATTTCTCAATGATCAGCGGCGGTGACAGCGCAATAATGTCTCCCGTGGTGCGGATCAGCAGACCTCGCTCGTAGCAGCGAAGGAAACACTCAAAGGCTCTTGCTCCAGGTTTTCCAGGTATGGACTCTAGCTCAATCCCGGCAACTAGCCCAATATTGCGAATATCAATGACATGGGGCAAACCTCGCAGCCCATGCACAGATTCTTCCCAATAGCCAGAGAGCGACTGAGCACGCTGGAATAGCCCCTCTTTTTCGTAAATATCCAGCGTTGCCATGGAGGCAGCACAGGCAACCGGATGCCCTGAGTAGGTATAGCCATGGAACAGCTCGATCGCATTTTCTGACGAACCCTCCATAAACGCATCATAAATGCCCTGCCGGACAAATACGGCTCCCATGGGCAACGTGCCGTTGGTGATGCCCTTAGCCACGGCAATCATGTCAGGAATCACCCCGAAGTAGTCGGCAGCAAAGCCTGTGCCTAATCGCCCAAAGCCCGAAATCACCTCATCGAAGATCAGCAAAATGCCATACTTATCGCAGATCGATCGCAGTCGCTGGAGGTAGCCTTGGGGCGGCACCAGCACGCCCGTAGAACCCGCTACTGGCTCGACAATCACTGCCGCAATATTGGAGGCATCATGCAGAGCCACGATCCGCTCTAGCTCGTCGGCAAGGTGTGCGCCCCAGGAGGGCTGTCCCTTACTGAAGGCATTATGCTCTAGGCTGTGGGTATGAGGCAGATGATCCACCCCAGCCAGCAGACTGCCGTAAAACTTACGATTTGCGCCAATGCCGCCCACGGAGATGCCACCAAACCCCACGCCGTGATATCCGCGCTCTCGCCCGATTAACCTCTGGCGCGTTCCCTGTCCGCAAACCCGGTGATAGGCGATCGCAATCTTTAGCGCCGAATCGACTGCCTCAGAGCCAGAGTTAGCAAAAAACACGCGATTCAGATCTCCAGGCAGCATTTTAGAGAGGCGATCGGCTAACTGAAACGCGCCGGGATGCGCCATCTGAAAAGTGGGTGAAAAGTCCAGAGTCATCACCTGTTTCTGCACTGCTTCAGCAATTTCGGGGCGGCTATGTCCGGCATTGACGCACCACAGCCCCGCAGTGCCGTCAAGAATCTGCCGTCCATCTTCGCTGGTGTAGTGCATCCCCTGAGCAGACACCATGACACGCGGGTGTGATTTGAACTGGCGGTTAGCGGTGAAGGGCATCCAGAAGGCTTCGAGACTCTGGCGATCGGTTGAGGTAAAGGCGCTTTCTTGCATAAGTTCCCTGGTGTTCTCTGGGCGTAAGTTCTCTTGTCTGAAATTGTCAGCAGATTGTTACTTAAATCCTGTCAGATTTTCCTGAGCGGTAGCAGAGTTTTTTGTTTTTTGTCACCTAATGTTGTGTTTCTGAGGATGTTTAAACAGTGCTAACGGCTACCTAAATTGCAATTGACGTAATCAGCGCTTGTGTTAGGCTGCATTCGATTTGGCTCATTTTAATCCACGCAACCTCTATGGAAACGATCGATTTACTGCGCTCAGGTCAGCTTACGGGAGTTAAACGGCTTAATCTCTATGGCGGGCTAGCTCAATTTCCATCAGAGATTCTGGATTTGGCAGACTCTTTGGAAATTCTAGATCTATCAGATAATCACCTGAAGTCTCTGCCGGATGAGTTTGCGCAACTGAAGAAGCTTAAAATTGTCTTCTTCAACAATAATGCGTTTGAAGAAGTCCCAGCGATTCTTTCACAGTGTCCCGATCTCTATATGATCGGCTTTAAGTCAAATCGCATTACAACTTTTGCAGAAAATGCTCTCTCGCCAACCGTCCGTTGGCTGATTCTTACCAACAACAGACTGGAGCAACTCCCCATCTCGATCGGCAACCTGACAAATTTGCAGAAGCTCATGTTGGCAGGAAATGAGCTGCGATCGCTCCCCGATGAAATGGCTTTGTGCCTGAACTTAGAACTGATCCGGCTAGCGGCAAATCGGCTTGAGGCGCTTCCTACCTGGCTACTCACCCTACCTCGCCTAGCTTGGCTAGCTTATTCTGGCAATCCATTCTGTGATGCTATTCCTGTTGAGGAGCGATCGCTCCCCTCCATAGATTGGTCTGACCTCGCATTGGGAGATATGCTGGGGCAAGGTGCGTCTGGCGTAATCTCTAAAGGGATTTGGACTGCACAGCAGGGGCAACCTCAAGAAGTTGCCATCAAAATATTCAAAGGTGAGATCACGAGTGATGGACTTCCTGCGGACGAAATGCGCGCCTGCATTGCTGCCGGATCGCATGAGAATCTTGTGGGATTGCTGGGAAAGTTGATCAATACTCCTGAGGATAAAGCAGGGCTGGTGCTGCCTTTCGTTTCCCCCGACTACAAAAATTTGGGGAAACCTCCAGACTTTGATACCTGTACCAGAGATACCTATAGCTTAGATGCAGCTTTTTCTTTGCCTGTGATTTTGCGTATTGCTCAGGGTATTGCCGCCGCCGCCGCGCACCTTCATAGTCAGGGCATTATGCATAGCGATCTTTATGCTCACAATATTTTGGTGAACGAATCAGGACACAGTTTACTGGGAGACTTCGGAGCTGCCTCTTTCTATGATCTGAGCGGTTGCACAGGTCAGGCGATCGAGCGCCTAGAGGTGAGAGCCTTTGGCTGTCTCCTAGAAGATTTGCTAGATCGTTGCAAACAGGAAGATCTGTCTTCTCCCGCAAATTCTCAAATAGATTCTCAGGTAGAAGCGATCGCTACTCTTCGGTGCTTGCAGCAAGACTGTATGAACCCGGTTCCCTCTATACGTCCCCTGTTCATCCAAATCTGCGAAATCTTAGTCACGATTGAGCAAAAACTTTGACTTGTCTGCGCTATTGCTGTTTGTTAAAGGTGCGCACCTTTAACAAACAGCAGGGAGCAGAATAGGCATGACAGCTATGACAGCCACGATAAGCAAGGTTCAACTGGTTCGGGGTCGCTGGATTTTTACAGGAGACGACACGTTAGTAGACGGCGCGATCGCCATTCAATCAGACAGCATTCTGGAAGTGGGAAATTGGGACAGCTTACAAGCCAAATATCCCAATGCAGAAGTTCATGGTTCTAGCCAGTTTGCCGTGCTGCCAGGGTTGATTAATGCCCACCACCACAGCAATGGAGTCCCCAACTCGCTCCAGGGAATAGACGATGATTTTCTAGAACTCTGGCTATTTTCTAATATTGCGCTGCGATCGCAAGACCCCACCTTAAAGACGCTGCTGAGTGCTGCTGCTTTGTTGCAGAGTGGCGTGACAACGGTGCTAGATGTCTGCACTGTTTCAGGAACGTCTGAGGAGAGTTTGGCGAATCTTACGGGTCGGCTCCAGGCATACGAGCAGTCTGGTCTGCGGGTCGCTCTGGCTCCAGGTGCAAGCTACAGCAGCTTTCTGGTGCATGGAGAAGGGGAAGATGATGCCTTTCTGTCTAGTCTGCCAATCGCCCTGCGTCAGCAAGTGCAAAAGCTGGCGATGCTGAGTCAAACGCTATCGCCAGAAGACTACCTAGAACTGATCAGTGATTTAGTAATCAGCTATGACTCACATCCTCACATTTCTGTCTGGTTTGGACCTCCGGGACCGCAGTGGGTGCAGGACGATCTGTTGATGAAAATTACCGAAACCGCAGAGCGCCTCAACACAGGCATTCAAACCCATGCCGTAGAGTCATTTTATGAAAAGCTGGCTGGACCTCGTTGCTATGGCAAATCGGTGATCGCTCATCTGCATGAGTTAGGAGTGCTCAGCCCTCGCTTTTCGATCGCTCACGGGGTTTGGCTCAGCGAAGAGGATATTCAAATCTTGGCGGAAACTGGAGCGTCTGTCAGCCATAATCCCAGTTCTAATCTGCGGTTACGGGCTGGAGTTGCCCCCTTAAATCAGATGCTTCGGGCGGGCATTACCGTGGGTTTGGGCATGGATGGCACGGCTCTGGGGGACGACGAAGATATGTTTGCTGAAATGCGTCTGGCAGCAAGGCTGCACCGTACGCCCCAGATTAACAGTCCTGCGCCCACCTTTGCCGATATTTTTCAGATGGCAACTGTGGGGAGCGCCAGGCTCTTGAGGCAGCCTACCCTCGGAAAAATTGCTCCAGGATACAAGGCGGATCTGGTGCTAGTAAACTGCGATCGCATTACCTGGCCCTGGGTTTCACCAGAAGCAAATCCGCTGCATCTAATGCTAATGCGTGCCCACGCGGCAGATGTCGATACGGTGCTGGTCAATGGCAAGGTGGTTTTGCGTCAGGGACAACCCACAGGGTTTGATCTTCAGGCGATCGGGCAAGCCGTTGCCGAACAGCTTAATGCATCTCCCAACCGTGAGCAATATTATGGTTTAGCTAAAGATATGCGTCCTTATCTCGCCCAGTGGTATGCGAGTTGGGAAGTTCTACGGCTAGAACCCTATGCCGCTTTTAACGCACGCAAATAGCGCGAGGTGCGGCATAGGGATGTCACGAAACACGATCGCCAGCCTTGAGTATTACAGAATCTCTCTGCTACGAACGGGCTGAGGAATCACCTTGATCAACACTGCGTAGAGAACAGCCGCTGCAATAACACCATTCAGCGGCCCAATTCCCAAATTGGCCTGACCTGAGAAATAGGCGATCGCTGAAGCTGCAACATAGGCAATTACGCCTGACCAATTAAAAGCGGGTTGCCGGGTCTCTAGGGAGGGAAACTCTCCCCGATGCCTAATCCAAAAGTCTGCCATGATAATTCCGCCGACCGGAGGAATTACTGCTCCCAGAAAAATCAGGTAATTAATGAGTCCCTCGTAGATGCCCGTTAAGGCAAACACCAGCGCCAAAGTGGCTCCGCCCAACACAAACGCATGGCGCTTGGTAGTGCGGAAGAAGTTAGTTCCCGCGACTGAGAAAGCGTAGATCGTGTTGTCTTGCGTTGTCCACACGTTCAAAATTAGCAAAATTAATCCAAAAAACAGGAGTCCTTGCTTTGCCATTGCCTGGATCAAATCTTCGGTACCGTACACGAGCGTGCAAAATGCGCCTGTAAAAATCAGTAGACCGTTGATGAACGTGAACGCTAAGAGTGTGCTCCAGACCGCATTTTTGGCAGAGTCGGCAAATCGGCTCCAGTTGGTTGCCTGCGTTCCTCCAGAGATGAACGTGCCTATGGCGATCGCCAGCGCTGAGCCAAAGGGCAGTTCTTGAGTAGGCTGGAGAGCAAACAAATTGCCCGCATCGCGCACACCCAAAAATAAGCTGACTGCAATTAGTACGAGCATAGCTGGTACTGCCAGACGACTCAACCAGTCCATAGCGGTGTAACCAATATAAGCTGTGACGCAAAACCCATAGGTTGCAAGTAGAACTATTACCCATGTAAAGCTGGGGGGTAAGCCTAGCAGATTAGTCAGGGCATCAGCAATGAACGCATTTGTTACCGCATACCAACCAATTTGTGTAAACCCCAAGATGAAATCGACCCAACGAGAGCCAATATTGCCAAAGCTAAACCGCGACATCAACACCGTTGTTAGACCGCTTTTGTAGGCAATGTATCCCAGTGCAGAACAGTAGGCACCTAAGATCACATTGCCAATCACGACAATCCAGATGAGATCGGTAAAGCTAAATGCGGGACCAATTTTACCTCCAGCAATCATGGTAGTAGAAACTAGCGCGAACCCCATGAGTAAGGGTGCGAGTGACCACACGGGTTTCCGTGCAGTCATAGGAACTGCGGAAAGGGGATAATCTTCGGATGCCTGGGTTGAACCTGCGACCTCTGTCTCAGTGATTAAGCTCATTCGGTATTCGCACTCCCCAATTTATTAAAGTCAGAACTAGGCTTCATTCTTAGGCTTTTTTGATTGCCAGATTGTGTAAAAAATAACACTAGACTTCTGCTTGTTGATGGGGTACGCCTAAACCTCCTGCTCGACTAACCTCACTATCGAGGTCAGCAAAGTATTCATTGAACAAACTATTCGTCAAGTGAAGTATCAAACTTCTTGCAAATTAGATTGGATGGAGGTTACATCCCCACCCCATCTAATCTAAAGATCCTAATCTGCAAGAAGTCTATTAGCGCTTGGCAAAGTCAGCCGGGTTCTGATCCCGCCGATGCTGAACGGGAATGGGATCACCCTGACGATCGCCCACCAACGCGGCAGTTTTCTCTAGAGCTTCCCTCAGTCGCTTGGCGGCATAGATCGACATATCTCGTGGAACATTAATGCGATCGCGCAAATATCGCAAGGCAATATCAGACTCCGGCGGCGGTGAACAAATTTGCCCCGTCATCAGGTAAGTCAGGGCGCATCGTAACGCAACATCTATCACTGCATCGTCAGCCGGATTGACACGAATAATATTAGCGCGGTGCTTGATCACGCGGTAAAGCGCCTCAGTGCGGGAAGTCTCAGGTTCGGGATAGGTCACATCAGGCAGGTTTTCCCAAGGACCTTGATCTACACGAGCTTTATTGAGCTGCATCTGCGGTTCGCCGTTCTCCCAGCAGCCTCCCATCTGGGGGGGCAGATCATGCACATGGGTATGAAAGTCGCTTTGGGTGCCTCGGTAGGTTGGTCGGCTTTCCATTGCCGCAAACCAGTCGGATAAGCGAGGATTGTCCTCTCGCAGGGAGTAACCTTTGTAGTAGTAAAGGCTGGCGTTCATACGTTCGACGTAGGGCGTGAAGATGACATCGACAGTGCCAAATTCATCCAAAAAATAAGGACCAGACGTACGGCTGAGCGCCTCCTCGACTTTGGCAACCACGCTAGTAAATTGGTCGCGGTTTCCCTGCTCCTGCCGAGCTGAGCTAGAGGGACGGCAAAGCCAAGCGCACCAGGCTCTAAAGAGCAACCGCTCTAGCTGTCGGAGCGGCAATACGGCAGGATCTTTCATGCCTAGTCCCAGAGTTCCAAAGACCTGCTCTAGGGCAATCAAAATGTCGTCGCTTTCGGTAATGATGCGATCGTCTAATGCAATAGCAGGCAGCATTCCCGAAGGCACCTTGCGCTTATACCACATCTCTTTCTCGCCGTAGCAAAACATCGTCACTTTTTCGATACGGTAGGGAATCTGTTTTTCCTCCAGCCACAGCCAAATTTTCTGGCAATAAGGACACCAGGCGTGGTTATCACGGTAGAGCGTTACTCGCACATCTGCCTCGGTGTGACCAAATAACCGCAAGCGAGATTGAGCATTGGTAGCCCCGTTGACCCTATCGACTTGATAATCCGTCAGTGCTTCAAGTTCTGACCAGGTGAGAGGGGCGATCGAGGTAGTAGTAATCGAGGTGTCAGTAAATGTCATTTGAGTTAAAGCTGCTTGCCTGTAATTTCTTGTGCTGTAATTTCTTGCGCTGTAATTTCTTGCGATATGTTTCTTATAGCAAATGTCTACCGTTCGGGGTCTGTTCATCCCGCGCGGACAGCTCTACTTTGCCTAAAATGAGATAGCGAAAATGAGATAGCGCGATCGCCAGGAACCAACCCTATGGTAAATCCACTGCCCTTACTTACCACTCTTCCCACTGATACCTGGGTCAAAGCTGACTGGGAGGATTTCCTGACCTTTGCCGATGACCCAACTTTGGTAAACGGCAGATTTTATTACGATCAGGGTTACATGAGGATTGAAATGTCTCCACTTGGTATTGCCCACGGGCGCGACAACACTGTGATCCCGCTCGTCATCAACCTATATGCAGCCCTTCAAAATATTCCAATTGTGGGGTTAACCAATACATCTTTTAGAAAGATAGGTATTCAGGAAGCACAGCCTGATGTTGCGTTTTACATTGGCGACGACTTGAGATTTCCTCCTCGAAATAATGCTCCAGTTAACCTAGACGAGCTGATTCCACCTACGCTCGTAGTCGAGATCGCTGCATCTTCGTTGCAAGATGATTTGAACCGCAAGCAAAAGCTTTATCAGCGTTTGGGAGTTAAGGAATACTGGGTCGTGAATGTGAGCGCTAGTCAGGTCGTTGCCTTTTCTCTATCAGCCGGGGAAGCGACAGTAATTTACACCTCTCAAGTGTTGCCCGGTTTGGCGATCGCCCTAGTCGAAGAAGCGTTAAGGCGTTCCCAAGCCGAAGACGATGGAGCGATTAGCCGCTGGCTGTTGGCAATCTTTCAGGCTTGAGTCGTTTGGATTTGATCGTGACGATATTTCTACAACTGCCTCTCCAACAATAGTAATCTAGTCCGTAAAACAACTTTAAAGGCGATCGCTAGGCATCTATGCTCTGATTCTCTTTTGACTCTAGAGCATCCGATCGATCTTGACGGCACTTCGGGCGATCAAGGTGCGAGACATCGATAAAGCTCTGAATTGCCCTCATCCCCAGCCCTTCTCCCTAGAGAGAAGGGAGCTAGAACTCTTGTTCTCTCTCCTTTTGAGTAGGGCGGTTCGGCAATTGATCCCTAAATTCAGCAACGCCGATTTTAGCCTGTGAAACCTTCCATGCTCCGCACAGACGATCGGCGCTAGAGCGTTTGACTAATCACATTTAAGGTTTGACGTAACCAAGTATTCGCAGCATCTTTATCTGCTAATTTGCTCCAGAGCATTGAAACCGTCCAGGTTTCTGTTTCAATAGGCAGCTCAAATAATTCGAGATTGTGCAACCGTGCTAGCTGCACAGCAACGCGGTAGGGCACGGTTGCTAGT
>CASBQM010000260.1 GCA_949127645.1 Synechococcales cyanobacterium PMM_0036 | reverse complement strand
GTCAGCCTCCCGATGATGATTGCCGTCTGGAAGTGTCGTTTAATCGCCTTCCTGAAGGAGATTGGGCTGGGTTTCCCCTCCAGTCTACGCTGCGGAAGATTGTGGACGACGATGAACGTAACGTAATTGCCAAAGCAGATATTGTGACGGTTAAGCGTCAGACGGCTCGGATTGTCTGGACAGAGATTAAATTTATTGATGCGCCAGAAGATCGGGAAGCTTTCTCTCGAATCTGTATTGGTCTTGGCTCAAATGTGCAGTGCCTCATCACCTTAGATTATTGGGCAGATGATGCCGATCGCCTGATCCCCGTTTGGGATGAAGTGTTGCGATCGCTCACTTTGGGACTATACATCCGCGATCCCAGAATCGGCACTGCTTTACCCGATTAGCCTGCCAGCTTAGCTCGCCAGCTTAGAATTGCCCAATTAAATCTGCCAAGTAAGCTCATGAATCGCACGATCGTCTGGTTTCGGCGAGATTTACGGATTGCCGACCACGCGCCCCTTTATCGGGCTGCGCTCCGGGGGGCAGTGGTTCCAGTGTTTGTGTTCGATCGCGCTTTACTGCACCACCCCGAGACCGCTCCGGCACGGGTAGCCTTTATGCTGCAATGTCTGGCAAGTCTGGATCAAGATCTGCAAGCTCACGGCGGTCGGCTAATTTTGCGGTATGGCGATCCGGCGGAGGTGCTGCCCGCTCTCGTGCGTGAAACCCAGGCGGAAGGAATTTATGCCCACATCGACTACGAGCGAATTTATGGACGGGTGCGGGACGCGCGGCTGAACCAAGCCTTGGCGGAGCAGCAGATGAAAATTCGCTGGTTTGAGCCGACTGCAGGCATGGCAGATCTGGTTGCCTACCCAAAATATCGAGATTTCTGGTTTGCCGAGATGCGACAGGAAAGGGTGCCAACGCCCGATCGCATCCCAACTCCGCCAGACATTCATAGCGAACCCTTGCCATCTCTCATAGACCTGAAGCTCATTCCTGACTCAAAGTCTCTACCCCCTGCCGGAACCGCTGCCGCCCGCCAGATTTTGCAGGAATTCCTGGCTGAGAAGGTCGATCGCTACTACTGGCAGTTGTCCTATCCTGGCGCTGAAGCCACGACAGGGCTGAGCCCTCACCTAAAATTTGGCGTCATCTCGATTCGAGAATGCTACCAAACCGCACAGCAGCTTAAGTCTTCCGACAACTTCAAGGTGCAGCGTAGCCGCAAGCAGTTGCTCTCGCGTCTGCGGTGGGGCAGTGGCTTTGCTCAGCGGTTTCGCTATCTGCCACAGTTGGAACTGCGATCGCTCTACACGATTTTTGATGAGGAAGGCTGGGAGTTTGACCAGGCGCTCTATGAGGCGTGGCAAACAGGACAAACCGGGTTTCCCATTGTGGATGCGGCGGCGCGTTGTCTGCAAGAAACAGGCGGCTGGAAGCAGCTTAATTTTCGGGTACGCGCTCTCCATTCCAGCTTTTTGAGCAATCTTTTGGGCATAGACTGGCGCTATGGAGCGCTGCACTTTATGCGGCATCTGATCGACGGCGATTGTCCGATCGATCATTATCAGTGGGCAATGCAGTCAGGAGTAACGCATTGTGTAGACAAAACCTGGACGCGCATCTATAACCCCGGACAGGTGGCGATCGATCGCTGTGATCCGGAAGGTCTATTCATCAAGCGCTGGGTGCCTGAAGTGGCTCACCTTTCGCCAGATCAGCTCGGTACGCCGCCGCCTCTGTTGGGAAGCTATCCGTCGCCGATTTTAGACTACAAGACAGCTCGTCAGCGGCGAGTCAGGCAGCTTGAACGGCAACGCCAAACTTTTTTGAACCAAAAAAATGTGGTGCCCTATCTGGCAAGACTGCCAGAGTTCGTCACTCCATTTGGCAGCGATCGCTTTCCCGATAGCGAGATAGGCTGGGCAGCGTTGCCAAACCTGGAGCTTTTTCCGGCATCGCTAGATTTGGAGAGCCTGGATTTGGCTCAGGCTCAGGCTTTACGCACTTGGTTTACGGCTCATGTGAATGTTCTGCCGCCGAAGGGGCGATCGCGTCGTTCTCCTAAAAAAGAGAAGAAAGAGAAGCCATCTGCTGACTTTTCACAGCTTAGTTTATTGGATTAACTGACGTTTATTGAATTAATTTGTGCAAGTAGATTCGCAAAGTACCCTACGAGGGAATGCGATCGCTCCATCAACCATTCCATACTTGAACCAGTATTGGCAACAGATGAGTAACTTAACCATCAGAGGAAAATTCTCATGTCAAATTTATCTGCTTCGACTTCTGGTACCTTATCTAAATCTCGCGTGACTCAATCCGTGAGCAAAAGCTGGAAAACGACGACGATCGGCATCGTCTTAGCTCTTAGCGGTTTTGTAGCGTTCTTGCCAGGGGCTTTTGGGGGCAATGATGCCTTTATCGTAAAGCTCTGAAAATTTATTAATATCGCGGATTAGCGGCATTGGGCATTACGGCTAAAGATTTTGATGTCACGGGCGGCAGTGAAAAAACTGCGGACGATAGCAACCTAGCGGCATGACCTGAAAAACGGCATAAAATTAAATCTCTCAGTATTGCCAAACACTTAGACCAAACACTTAGATAAGACTTACGCACTTGACGTTTGAGACCTCGATCCCCCCAGTCTCTCTTAACAAGAGGAGAACCTCTGAAAGCCTCTTTCTAATGAAGTTGGGGGATCTCTTCTGCATAAGTCCTATAAGAGAACAACGAAGGACGTTAGGATAGACCTAATTCTTGGCGCTCTCACCGTGAACCTGTTCAACCGCACTTCTAACTCCATTTCTAGCTCCATGGCGCTTAGGGAAAGCGATCGCCCTGCTGCTAATCCGCTGTCGGTCGATGTCCTGGCTCCTACGTTAGTCGGCATTCTGGTACTCGCCTTATGGGAAATAGCGGTTCGAGTCACCCATACGCCACCTTACCTACTGCCCGGTCCTATATTGGTGGCGCAAACGCTAGTCTCTGATTGGAATACGCTATTTCCATCGCTGCTGATCACGCTGCAAATTACCCTCGTTGCCTTCATTGCCGCCGTGGTATCGGGTCTCCTGGTCGCCATTCTGTTTGCCCAAAGCAAATGGCTCGAGCGCAGTCTGTTTCCCTATGCTGTTGTTCTGCAAACCACGCCGATTGTGGCGATCGCCCCTCTAATCATTCTCTGGGTGCGTCGCGTTGTGCCAGACGAAAGCTCTACCTTTGTCTCGCTTGTAATTTGCGCCTGGATTGTGGCTTTTTTTCCCATTCTTTCCAATACTACGCTGGGCTTAAACAGCGCCGACCACAATCTGATTAATCTGTTTCAACTCTACAAAGCCTCGCCTTGGCAAACGCTGCTCTACCTGCGTCTTCCTAGCGCCATGCCCTACTTTTTGGGTGGCTTGCGAATTAGCGGTGGGTTGGCTTTGATTGGCGCAGTCGTCGCAGAATTTGTCGCCGGGACGGGCGGAACGCGATCGGGTATTGCCTACCAAATTTTGATTTCTAGCTTTAATCTGCAAATTCCTCGTATGTTTGCAGCTCTGATTATGACGACCGCTCTAGGTGTCGCTATTTTCCTGATCCTCACGCTCTTGTCTGACCAGATATTACGCAATTGGCATGAAAGTGCGGTCAAGCGAGAAAACTAAAACCTTCATATTCAATCATTCCTATGCCCCTTACTGTTCCCGCTTCTAGCCATTACTGGATCAAAAATGCCCATATTCCAGTGGCTTTACTGCATCAGCCCGACGTGTCGATCGTCGATCAGCAAACCTTTGAGGGCTTGTCTTGTGTAGATATCAAAGTTCGAGAAGGGACGATCGCTCAGATTATTCCGGCTAGCGGTCAAATTCCTGCCGAAAATCCAATAGAAGCGCTCGATCTCCGTCGGGGCATCGTGTTTCCCTGCTTTGTCGATATGCATACCCATTTAGACAAAGGGCACACTTGGGGGCGATCGCCTAACCTGCAAGGCACGTTTGAAAATGCTCTGGCGACCGTACAGAGCGATCGGCAAAAAAACTGGCATATCGAAGATGTCTATCGCCGGATGGAGTTTGGGCTAAAGTGCAGTTACGCTCACGGCACTCAGGCGGTTCGCACCCACATTGACTCGCTAGAAGGACAGGCGATCGTCAGCCTAGAAGCCTTGAAAATGCTGCAAGCTGAATGGCAGGGGCGGCTGACCCTGCAAGCCGTTTCGCTGCTGCCGCTGGAAACCTTTGAAACGCCAGAGGGCGAAAAGCTAGCCGACTTATTTGCAGAAGCGGGAGGCGTATTGGGCGGTCTGGTGCTAATGAATGACCGCTTAGATCATCAGCTCGATCGCGTGTTTGCCATGGCGAGCGATCGCGGCTTAAATCTCGACTTCCATACTGACGAAAGCGGCGACCCCTGTGAAATTACCCTCCGCCATGTTGCCTCTGCTGCCATTCGTCATCATTTCACAGGTCAAATTGTCTGCGGGCACTGCTGTAGCCTTGCAGTGCAGCCGCCCAGCGAGGTAAAAAAAACGCTGGATCTTGTTAAAGAGGCAAGAATCGGCATCGTCAGCCTGCCGATGTGCAACCTCTATCTGCAAGATCGCAACCAGCAAGCCTCCCAACACTTTGCCCAAACGCTCTCTTCTGCCTCTCCCGACTTGATGCCCTACCCGGCTGAAATCCCCACCCATACGCCTCGCTGGCGGGGTGTGACGCTGCTGCATGAGCTGAAGCACAGCGGTATTTCGGTGGCGGTGGCTAGCGACAACTGCCGCGATCCCTTCTACGGGTTTGGCGATCATGACATGGTAGAAGTCTTGACTCAGGCGACCCGGATTGCCCACTTTGATGCCCCCTATGGCGACTGGTGCCGCACCGTCACCCAGACTCCGGCAGCGCTAATGGGGCTATCGGCAACGGGTCAAATTGGCGTGGGTTTACCCGCCGATCTGGTGCTGTTCAAAGCCCGTCACTACAGCGAAATGCTGGCGCGTCCGCAAAGCGATCGCGTGGTTTTGCGTCAGGGAAAGGCGATCGATAGGACTCTGCCTGACTATGCCGAGCTTGATGATCTAGTGCAAAGCCCTACATGAAATAAAGCGAATAAAAAGCGATCGCCGTTTCTCTCTGGATATCGGCGATCGCTGGATTCGATTTAGCGGGTCATCATCAGATCACCCCAATCATTGCAGTGTGGCTATGCCATCATCAGGTCACTTGCCCCGATCGCCAGTCCTGGGGATAGCTGGGCGATTTTGGTTTGTAGCTCTTTACCCTTGCCATCCGCATCGTAGGACAACGCTCCGGTTGACTTGTTGTAGATAAAGTAATCGTTGCTGTCTGCCGCATTCTTGCCAATGTGGAAGAATTTAGCGCTGATGGCTTTGCCAGACTTGAAGCCTGCCACTCCTGAGAGTCCGCTAATCACCAGCAGGTCGTCCTTGACAGAGAAATCAGTGATGCGGTCTGCACCTAGTTCTCCAATGCCAAGACCAAAGCGATCGCGTCCTTTGCCGCCACTCAGAATGTCGCTGCCGCTGTCTCCAGTCAGAATATCATTACCATCACCACCCAAGAGGCGATCGCGTCCATCGCCACCACTCAGGGTGTCGTTACCTGTTCCTCCCTCTAGCTTGTCCTTGCCCAAACCTCCCTGCAAATCGTCAGCATCGGCATCGCCAAACAAGCGGTCATTGCCTGATTTACCAAAGAGAACGTCATCTCCCTGTTGACCCCGCAGAACATCGTTCTTTTGGCTCCCTTGCAAGATATCGCTCACTTTTGTGCCGCTAGTCAGAGCTTTTTTCGCATCTGCCAACTGTTTGTCAAAACCGCGACCTGTATACTCACTCACC
>CASBQM010000259.1 GCA_949127645.1 Synechococcales cyanobacterium PMM_0036 | reverse complement strand
GCCTACTGGCGATCGATGTCCAAAACACTTTCTGTATTCCAGAGTTTGAGCTATTTGTGGGCGGGCGATCGGGCAAAGGAGCCGTGGAAGATAGTACGCGACTGTGCGAGTTTATCTATCGCAACCTGGGAGTGATTACCGAAATTGTCCTAACGATGGATACGCACACGGCAGCGCAGATTTTCCACCCCGTGTTTTGGGTCAATGCGGCTGGAGAGCATCCGTCGCCGATGACGATGATTAGCCGAGCAGACGTAGAGCAAGGCATTTGGAGCGCTAATCCTAGGGTAAATTTAGGGCAGAGCGCCGATCGTCTCCAGGCTCACGCGCTGCATTACGTGCGTCAGCTTGATGCGGCGGGCAAGTTTCCGCTGACCATCTGGCCCTATCACTCCATGCTGGGGGGCATTGGTCACGCGATCGTCTCTTCCGTCGAGGAAGCCTGTTTTTTTCATAGCATGGCGCGGGATAGCCAGACGCGATTTGAAGTAAAGGGCGGAAATCCTTTAACAGAGAACTATTCGGTGCTGAAGCCTGAAGTTTTAGAAGATGAGGTAAAAGAAGCGATCGCCCACAAAAATATGGCGCTCGTCCAAACCCTGCTCAACTTTGATGTCGTCCTAATTGCTGGACAAGCAAAGAGCCATTGTGTTGCCTGGACAATTGATGACTTGCTGACAGAAATTCAGGCGATCGATCCGACTCTGGCGCAAAAAATCTACCTGCTCGAAGATTGTTCTTCTCCAGTCGTGGTTCCTGGCATAGTAGATTTTACCGATCAAGCTGAGCAGACCTACCAGCGCTTTGCCACTGCTGGAATGCAGGTGATTAAATCAACTGACTGGACGATCGCCCAGCAATGACTTTAATCTCAAAATTTTGCCCTAAAAATCCTAGTGACCCTTCTGCCCGTATGGGGAGAAGGGTTGGGGGAGAAAACCAGAACGCGTCTGAAAGCCCTTATGTCTATTGCTGTCGGCGTACAAAAAAGGTTCAAGCATTCCTGCCTAAACCTTTTGATGTTAATAGTAGCTAAAAGCCCACAGCGTAACTTAATAGTCGTGGCTTAGCAGTTACAGCTTAGTAGTTACGAGAGAAGCTATCTCTACGGTTTCCGCCACCAAAAGAGCTTCTGTCTTCGCGGGGTTTGGCTTTGTTGACCTTAAGATCGCGTCCCATCCACTCAGAGCCATCTAAAGCATCAATAGCAGACTGTTCCTCGGTGTCTGTACCCATTTCCACAAAGCCAAAGCCACGCATTCGACCTGTTTCACGATCGGTTGGGATCTGAACCCGCTTAACTGAGCCGTATTCTGCAAACACAGCCGTTACGTCAGCTTCACTCACCTGATAGGACAGGTTACCAATATAAATCGACATTAACTAGTCTCCAAAATTGAAAAATGTGTAGAGAAAAATCTCGGAGAGAAGCCTGCCAATACCAAACGTAAAAAAACTTTTAATACTTGAAACAAACGCTGCCACCGATACTTATCTCAATTTCTATCCTAGCACTACAAAAAAGCAATAGGGGAGAGGTTATTAATTAATTACATTCTAAAAGGTGGGTATCAACCATCGTTAGACAAAGGGTTAGCCAACTCTAAAAAGTAGCAGTAAACCCAAATAACGGAGAGAGAGGGATTCGAACCCTCGTTAAAGTTGCCCCTAAACAGCATTTCCAGTGCTGCGCCTTCAACCACTCGGCCATCTCTCCAGAGCTTAATTCTGCGGCATCACTTCACTCAACCACAGGCTTTTAATCCTAGCAGAACTTAAGTCACTCTGAAAACAGACTTTGAAGATTCCCTATTTTTGCCACAGCCTTCAACGCACTATCATGGGTTTTGGGTAATAGTTTAATCAAAACTTTTTGGAACTCAAAAGATTCATGACTCGCGTTTTTACCGTTCAAATTTACGATCGCCACACCAAGACGCACTCCACCATCCAAGCCCCAGAAGACCGCTACATTTTGACAACTGCTGAAGCCCAAGGCAAAACCCTCGCCTTCGCCTGCCGCAACGGAGCCTGCACCACCTGCGCTGTTCGAGTCATCTCTGGAGAAGTATACCAACCTGAAGCCATGGGTCTCTCCCCAAAACTTCGGGAAATGGGCTATGCCTTGCTCTGCGTCAGCTACGCGCGATCGGACTTGCAGGTTGAGACTCAAGACGAAGATGAAGTCTATGAGCTTCAGTTTGGTCGCTATTTTGGCAGAGGCAAAGTGCGGCGCGGGGTGGTGTTGGATGAAGATTGAGAGGGCGCAAGAAATAGGGAGTACAGAGTTTGTGTACTGCATCGCTTGATCTGGAGGCAAGAGACAGAGGATAACTATCTAGGAACTACATCCCACATCCTATGCCCTACTCCCCTCAGCAGCTCCAAATTTTCCTCGATATCGCTACCGAAGCAGCGATCGCTGGAGGAGCTATCCTTCAGCATTACGCGGGCAATCTCAAAAACATCCAGGAGAAGGGACGACCAGGAGATCTGGTGACAGAAGCCGACAAAGCAGCGGAAGCGGCAATCTTGAGCGTCATCGATCGCCATTTTCCAGATCATGCCATTCTGGCAGAGGAGTCAGGAAAAATGGGCGACCCAACCAGCGAGTTGTTATGGGCGATCGATCCGCTAGATGGCACGACTAACTATGCTCATCAATACCCGTTTTACGCCGTCTCCATAGGGCTTTTGATTAAGGGAATACCCGCGATCGGCGTGATTTTTGATCCATTCCATGAAGATCTATTCCAGGCGGCTCAGGGGCTAGGGGCAACGCTAAACCGTCGTCCTATCCATGTTTCTCAAGTCGCTAGTCTGAGCCAAAGCCTCTTAGTCACAGGGTTTGCCTACGATCGCCATGAAACTCCGGACAACAATTACGCCGAGTTTTGCCATCTCACCCATATGACCCAGGGCGTGAGGCGCGGAGGCGCGGCTGCACTAGATTTAGCTTATGTAGCGTGTGGTCGGCTAGACGGTTTTTGGGAGCGCGGCTTGTCTGCTTGGGACATGGCGGCCGGTGTTGTTATAGTCGAAGAATCAGGTGGCAAAGTCACTGCTTATGACGAAGGCGTGTTTGTCATAGAATCAGGGCGAATTTTGGCAACCAACGGACATATCCACACCGCCCTCAGCCAAGAGCTGCTCAAGACTAAGCCTTTAGCAGAGTACAGTCCTTCATGAGCGCTCTACCTCAGTTGACTGATAAAAAGTTGACTGATTAAAAATCGACTGGTAAAGCTCAGACCGCCCTCACCCCAACCCCTCTCCCAGAGCAGGAGAGGGGCTTTAAGTCTAAGCGACTTTCTGGCTCCCCTTCTCCCAACGTGGGGAGAAGGGGTTGAGGCATGAGAGGGCAAAGATAAGGGATACCAAAATGCTCTACGCGATACATCAGGTAACGGGTTAGACCAAGTAAACTATAGGGAACCCTTAGACATAGAAGGGTCGTGGGATTAGTAGAATGTCTCTGAAGATTGATCAAGGGCTGTTTAATTTAGATTTCACAGACTACCACGCCATTTTGGGCATTGCGGTAGATTCAGACCTTAAAGAGATTCGCAAGCGCTATCTGACGATCGCCCGTCGGCTCCACCCAGATAGCTGCATGACGGAAGACGTGAGCGATCGCCAGCGTGCCTCTGAATTGCTTTCTAAGCTCGTCAACCCGGCATACGAAAAGCTATCTCAAGAGAAAACCTACGCTGAGTATTGCATTCTGCTGCGGCTCAAAGGGCAGCAAGCGGTGAAGCAGCAAGAAACAATTGTGCTAAACAGCAACCCGGCGCGGCTGCTAGCATCGGCTTCTGATATTGACACTTCCTATCGGCTCGCGTTGAAGAATTTGGCGGAGCAGCAGTACAATCAGCTCGATCAGGTCATAGAAATAGCTGGGCAAATCAGTGAGCTAAACCTGGTCTACCTGATGCGAAAAGAAAGCCGAGGCGAGACTGTGGGTACCCGGCGAACCGCTGCTGCCCCAAGTGACGGCTCTGCTCCTGCGCGTTCATCTGCGCCGACAACAGCACCCGCACGAGTACCCGCCACCCGCGAAGCGCTGATAGCGGCATACCTGCGGCGATCGCAAGAATTTGAGACCAAGCAAAACTTCCCCAGAGCAATTCTGGAGCTGCGCGATGCTATCAAAATGGATGCTTTTAACAGCGAATGTCATAGCCGTCTGGGGCTGATTTATCTCAAGACCAATCAAAACACGATGGCAAAAATCCACTTTAATAAAGCGTTGGAGTTAGATCCCCAAGATGCGGTAGCCTTGGAAGGTAAGCGCAGATTGGAGACACCAACCAGCACAGCGATCGCCCCGGCAAAAGGCAAGCCCGAATCCCAGAAGTCTGGAGCGAAGGGTGGCAAACCTGACGCAGGGAAGCTGAAGGGCAAGCCTGGCAGCAAGGGGAAGCCTGACCAAGGCAATGGCGGTCTATTTGGGCTGTTTGGTAGTAAGAAAAAGTAAATGTATCAGCCCCCCGTGGGAGCCAGAGATTTATTTCCTCTGGATGTTGCTCAAAAGCGATGGATTGAAGAACGCCTTCAGTATGTGTTTCATAGCTGGGGCTATCATCGCATCATTACCTCAACGCTAGAACGGCTGGATACGCTGATGGCAGGAGGTGCCGTGGAGCCATCTACCGTCATTCAGGTGCATGACGTGGATGGCGTGGGGTTGCGCCCAGAGCTGACGGCTTCGATCGCCCGTGCTGCCGTGACGCGCATGGCAGGCGTGACCCGTCCGCAGCGGCTCTACTATAACGCTAACGTGTTTCGGCGAGACGATCGCGGTATCCAAAATCAGCAGCAGGAATTTTATCAGGCGGGCGTGGAGCTATTGGGTAGTGGGAGCGTAGCCGCCGATGCCGAAACGCTGCTCGTGCTGTCCGACTGCCTGAACAATCTTCAGCTAGAGTCCTGCTATCTCGTGTTGGGCGATGCGGGACTCACGCGATCGCTACTTTCACCCTTCCCCAACCCACTGCGCGATCGGATTCGAGAAGCCATTGCCACCCTCGACCGGATTACGCTCGAAACCCTGCCCATGTCTGCCGAATTGCGCGATCGGGCTTTGCTGCTGATGGATTTGCGGGGTCAGCCAGGGGATGTTTTGCAGCGGGTTTCTAGGTTAGATTTGGATAGAGAACAACGGGCGATCGTCAGCAACTTAAAGGCATTAATTGAGCTGCTACAGGGTTCTGGAGCTGCTACTCCTGCTTTAATTTTGGATCTCAGCCTGGTGCAACTCTTCGACTATTACACGGGCATTGTCTTTGAGGTGGTCAGCGCCACAGAGTTGGGCAAGCGTGTTTTGGGGCAAGGCGGTCGTTATGACAAACTTCTAAGCCTTTACCATCCCCAGGGCGAGGATTGCCCCGGCATCGGCTTTGTCCTCAACATTGAAGATTTGCATCAGGTCTTGCTGCCTACCGGACAGCTACCCAGCCAGACTGTGGCAAGCGATCGCCTGATCGTGCCCACAGACCTCAAAGCCTATGCGGCGGCTTTTGCCCATGCCCAAACCCTGCGCCAGTCTGGACTCCGGGTTGAGGTAGAGCTTCAGGGGCAGAATGCCTCAGCCAAAGATGCCTCAGCCATCCGCGAATATGCTCAGCAGCGGCGAATTGCTCAGATCGTCTGGGTGAGTGAAACTGGAGAGCCTCAAAGCGAGACTGTGGAGCTGCCGACAGGTTTCGTTCAAAAGGCTTCGTCTGAATCTTCGTCTAAGCCTTCGTTTAAATAGAGCTGAGCGTTTGTTGCACTCGTTCAACTTGCCGAGGCGCATTCATTTGCTGAAACAAGTCGAGCGCTATTTGTAAGCAGTTGCGGCTTTCCGCTAGCTCATTCATTTGCCGATAGGTGATGGCAAGTTGATAGTTGACCTCGGCTAAATCGCCTTTGGCTTCGATCCGATCGAGCAATCGTTTTGCTGCCAGATGGTTGGCTACTGCGCCTTTGAAGTCTTGGCGCGATCGACAAATCATTGCCAGTCCGTTGAGCGCCTCGGCTTTGACCTGCGTATAGCGGCTTTGCTCAGCGTAGGTTTTCGCCAGGTTATACATTTTTTCAGCCTGTTCTGAATCGCCCACATTTCGCAGAGTAGCGCCCAAATAGAGCAGACTGTAT
>CASBQM010000258.1 GCA_949127645.1 Synechococcales cyanobacterium PMM_0036 | reverse complement strand
CAATTAGCCGCAACACCCCGTGCATAGAGGGATGGTGAGGACCCATGTTGATCACCATCGGCTCGGTCTTGGTTTCGATCATTGACATAGACTCAGTCTCCCCGGTATCAAGTGTCTCCAATCGGCTCGGTCAGGCGGTTTCCTATAGCTTATATTATCTATAGTTTTGTTGCGTCTCTCTGATTATTATACGGTTGAAAGCGCGATTGAGTTAGTCAAGCTAGCCTACTGAGCGCTAGAGATTTTCGGTGAAAGGACTGGTTTGATGGAAAGACTGGTTTGATAGAAAGACTGGGATCAGGGCTTGCACTTAATCGAGTCAAACACGATCGCCGCGCTAACCACAGCATTTTGCCCAACCGCCGAAACGATCGCAATTCGATTATCTTGATCGAGCATGACTTGAGTTTGGTATCGCACAGCCGGCACGGGCGGCGTTTGGTCTGCGAGGGTTAAGGTTCCTTCATCAACTTTGACTTGGGCAATTGTGCCACAGAACGATCGCATTTCCGTCCGAGTGGTCGTGATCTGAAAAGCATCTGCCGTCTGGTTAGAAAAAGAAAAGCCTGAAAATAAAAATTCATTGCCAAATTCTTCTTCAACGTCTGTCCCGGTCTGAGCCGGAATGCGAGCGATTGCCAGCTCAACTTCCGGCAATATCACGGCACCTCCTGATGAGGCTGTGCTGAGGAGAGCCGTACTGCTGATCACCGCCATTCGTCCGCCGCCGACATTGGTGCCAAACAGACCTTTAGAACCATTCGGCATCTTGTAGTCCACCATGCTACGGGCGATCGCCTCTGCCCGGTTAGGGTTAAAGGCATTGTTGAGCGCCTTAACGCTTAAGCCCGCAAGCCCCACGGCAACCAAGAGAACGGCGCCAGCAGCGATCGCTATACCTTCCCAGATATTGACGCGATATTGAGGAATAGACGGAAGAGAATCTGACATGGCGAAATTGAGAAATAGACTAAGAGGGAATGACTAAAACTTGAGCCGTTTTCAGCAGAATTTCCTAGAGAAGATTTCCTGAAGAATATTACAAACCTATCTCCGTTATATCCGCCTCAACTTTGAGGCTATCTCTTTTTTATGACGCGCCTCAAAATCGTGTCTAGAGCTTCTGCCATTGCCTCAATACTATAGTCGGCAACACATTTTTTTCGAGCGCGCAATCCCTGAGCCTGGGCAGTTTCCAGGTCAGAGAATAGAGCCTGTATGCCGATCGCCATTGCCTGAGGCGAATCTGGCTCTACCAGATATCCCGTGTTGCCTAGAATTTCTGGAATATCGCCTACACGGGTGGCAAGCACAGGCTTTGCCATCGCCATGCCGTCGGTCAGCTTCAAGGGAAACTGAGCTTGGGCGGCGGGTGTATCTCGCTGAGGGACAACGATCGCATCAGCGGCAGCAATCACCTCCGGCATCCGGTCATAGGGCATCTTGGGCAATTTAATTAACCAGCGTCCCCACTGATGCTCAAGCTGCCGATCATAGTCATCGTAAGGGCTACCCCCCACAATCACCAGTCGCAAATCGGGTTGGTTGAGCTGTTCTAGTGCCATCAAGACATCTTCAACGCCTTTGTAGGGGCGAGGCGCACCGGGAAACATCAGCACTCGGTAGCCTGATAATCCATAGCGCTCTTTCAAATCCGCCGCATCGTGTCTGTCAGGATCAAACAGGGAAATATCTTTGCCATTAGGCACATATTCGCCGCCAAACCGCTGCTTGAGAAATTGGGTATGGGTCGTGACGGCATCGGCTCTTGCCACCAGTTTTTCCATGCCTTGCAGGTAAAGCGGGTGGTCTGGGTGGCGCAATTCGCCTTTTGGCTTCAGCACATCTCTTGCTAACTGTTTGAGCGTCGGGCGATAGCGCCAGTTATCTCCACCATGCCAGCTTAGCTCCCAGTCATCAATGTCTAGCATGAGCGGACGACCTGTGCTGAGTTTGTGGAGCAACCCCACCCCAAAACTCGTAGGTTTCGGCTTGTAGGCATAGATAATATCGCCATCTAACTGCTTCAGGAGTTGCCGTGCCGATCGCAAAAATTGAGGATAAAGATATCCAGGAGTGGCGGCGATCGACACATCTCCAGTAGGCAACACTGCCGCTTCACCAAAGCTAAACCCAAAGATTTTCACCTCATAGCCGCACTGTTTTAGGGCTGCCGCCAGTAAAAATGGACGAACTGCGCCACCCCATCGCCCTGCCCCCTGCTGTGACAAATCGCTGACGAGGAGTGAGATCTTGAGAGGCGCGGGCTTTTGCCAAAATTTTGCCGGTAATTTTGCCGATAAAGCTGATAGAGCAGCCGGGTCAGCCGGAGAATTTACCATTCAGGTTGTGTAACGTGCTGCGATCGTTTTTGCGGGATTGTCTTTAGAGTTCCCACGGCGAAAAAAAAGAGGCACAAAGTTTCTTGTGTCTCCAGTGTGCCTTTAGAATTGCGTATCCAGAATTGCATAACCCTTTCAATAAGATTAACCAGCGGCTTAATCAACCAGCTTCAGTCGCCCAATCTGAATGTAATCAAAAACCCGATTGATTTGCTGGCGATCGCCATCGGTGATGCGCTGATCAGAAAGAATAGCGGAAGTCAGTTGAACGTGATCTTTGCGGCTCATTTGACCTGTCGTAATAATTTGTTCGACCAAAGATTGAACCGGAATTCCCGACTTATGTTGAGTTAGCCATGCCATAGGTTTAAGCCCTGTCTTTTGAAGCGGTGACGATTTGCGCTGAGGATTGAATTTGTATCGCGCAAAGCGCTTTGTAATATCCATTCTCTTTCCTGATACGGATGACTAGGCGAAGTTCTGATGAGAAGCTTTTAAAGAGTTAGTAAAAATCTACTGTTTCGTTGCAATGTACAACAGCGAGAAATTGCGGATACGAGTAAAAGGATTCCTCTTAACTAACCGTTGACTTACGGAAGGCTACAAATGCAGATTTTTCGGCTACCTGTTTTATCAAATAACTACATTTTTCTACTGTATGAAGCTGGCTTCAAAATTGCAGCGGTGGTGGATCCCGCAGAAGCCGATCCGGTATTGCAGTATTTACACGAGTTAGATGCCCAACTTGTCGCTATCTTCAACACGCATCATCATGGAGATCACGTAGGCGGCAACACTAGATTGTTGCAGTCTTTTCCTCAAGCAACTGTCTACGGCGGCGCAGAAGATCGCGGGCGGATTCCCGGTCAGCAAGTGTTTTTGCAGGAAGGCGATCGCGTCACTTTTGGCAATCGACGAGCCGAAGTTTTGTTTGTTCCAGGTCACACTAGGGCGCACATCGCCTACTATTTTCCACCCGCAGAATCGCTCACAGAGTCAGGTGAAGTCGGAGAGCTGTTTTGTGGAGACACGCTGTTTGCCGGAGGATGCGGCAGATTGTTTGAAGGTACGCCGACTCAGATGGTAAATTCTCTGAGCAAACTCCGAGCCTTGCCAGACTCAACGCGGGTCTGGTGCGCCCACGAGTATACGCTCAACAACCTGAAATTTGCGCTAACGGTAGACGAAAAAAATACCGATTTGCAGAATCGATTTGAAATAGTGAAGGCAATGCGGGAGCGATCGGAATCTACCGTTCCTTCGCTGCTAGGAGAAGAAAAGCAAACGAATCCTTTTTTGCGATGGGATCAGCCTAATTTGCAAGCAAGCGTGAAAAGTCGGGACTCTATTCAAACTTTTGCTAGGCTACGCGGCATGAAAGATCAGTTCTGAGGCTTCTAAGGATAAGGTTCACAGCCTATCCCATCGAGATCGCCATCAAAATGGTGCGGATCGGGAGGACGAACTGGAAAACTGCGCTCGCCAATGTCTCGACAGTCCAAATCAGGCGGCGGCGAAGGAAGACACAGCGTTGGGTAGGCGCGATCGCAGCCCACTTTTGCCTGGACAATCCAGAAAGGAACGAATGCAAGAGCGATGACCCAAGTGAGAATAAGCAAAAAGAATCTCATAGGCTTAATGGTTCGCTTGTCAAGCTATTCTTCCCAAATTATCCCTATTTCAGCTCCACCACAACGGGCACATGGTCACTCGGCTTTTCCCAGCTTCGAGGCGTTTTGTCGATCGTGCAGGCGATCGCTTTTTCCACCAAATCAGCCGATAGATAGTGGTGATCAATCCGCCAACCCATATTTTTGGCAAACGCCGCCGCGCGATAATCCCACCAGCTAAATTGCCCTGGGTCAGGGTTGAACTGACGGAAAATATCGGTAAATCCGAGCGATCGCACTGACTTTTCTAGCGCCTCACGTTCGGCAGCCGATGCCATGATGTGATTGGCTCTACCCGTTGGATTATGGATATCTCGATCTTCGGGGGCAATATTAAAATCTCCGCAGACTAAAACCTGGGGCGTCTCTACCAAAAGCGCTTTCAAATAATCTCGCAACACTGAAAGCCAGCGTAGCTTGTACTGATATTTGTCGCTACCCACCTCTGAACCGTTGGGTACATAAAGATTGACAATGCGAAGATCGCCTAGAACGCCGGAAATCACGCGCTTTTGTTCATCCAAATCTCCAATGCTCTCGCCTACAACCGGACTAAACCCCATGCTGAGGCTTGCTAGAGGCGATCGACTCAGAATTGCCACCCCGTTGTAAGACTTTTGTCCAGAAAAATAGAGGTGATAGCCCAAGTCTTCTAAGGGCGATCGCGGAAAGTCCTTGTCTATAACTTTAGTCTCCTGCAGGCACAGGACAT
>CASBQM010000257.1 GCA_949127645.1 Synechococcales cyanobacterium PMM_0036 | reverse complement strand
TTGTCACCCTTTGCGGAAGGCGCTCCCCACCAAAACTCCGCCATTGCCAGAGGTTTCAAGCCCTGAGTTGCCGCATAGTGCAATAGCTTGGGGGCACAGCAGTCGCCCGTACCTGTCGGCATCAGGGTCGGCATTAGGGTCGGCATTAGGGTCGGTAAAGTATTAGGCATCAACTGCCGCAATGACACAGATTCCCCGGCAAAATTGGTCAGTCGATAAGCGGCGTAAAGCTGCTCCTGAAGCTGGCGGGAAAGCGCCTTGCGTTGTTGTTTGAGTAAGCGAATTTGCATATCGGCTTGGGCAACAGCCTCCTGGAGCGATCGCACTGCCTCATTTCGCGCTTGCTTGAGCTGCCGCCGTTCCCTGCCCTGCCAGCGGCTCTGGTCATTTAGCTGTTCTTGGGCTCCAGCCAACGCCGTTCCGGTCAGGGTGGCGCAAATTTCCTGTCGCTGCTGTTGACGCTGCTGTTTTTGCTGCTGTTGACGAAGGGTCTGATCGTGCAGACGATCGGCAAATTCCTGAGACAAAGCCTGATACTGCTGCCGCTCTGGAATATTGTGCAGAGCAATGATTTCCTGCTTGATGCTTGCCAAACGGTTGAGGGCGATCGCTTCTTCCAGCGTCACTTGCTCTCGCCCCGGCAAAGGTGGCACCCATCCTTCAATGCTGCCCTGTCCGTTTAGCAGTCCCGAAAAGGCTTTCAGCACCCGCCGTTCTCCGGAAGGCATTTCGACTAGCAACACACCGTACATTTTGCCTTCAGCCTTTTTGCCTTCAGCCTTTTTGCCTTCAGACCCAGAGCAATCTTCTTGCGCCAGACTTTGCATGAGCTGACAGGCGATCGCTTCAGTTAGGTTTGTGCGGGGAAGTCTCAGGCGATCGCCGCTTCTGGAACAATTGCCTTCATACCAGTAGGTGGGAGTGCCCTCTAGTTCAGCGCAAGACGGATCAAAATCTGAAAAGAGAGATACTGGATAGAGCATGAGCTACACAATGACCGACAAAAACCGACAAAAACCGACAAAAACCTACACGATGACCTACACGAAGCCTTCTATGACGAGACACAGCTTATGAACCCCATTCAACAAGTTGCGATCGTGGGAGGCACTCACGGCAACGAGTTAACAGGAGCCTACTTAGTTAAAAAGTTTGAGCAGTTTCCCCATCTCGTCCAGCGATCGAGCTTTAACACCCTAACGCTTTTGGGCAACCCAAGAGCCTTTGAGGTCAACCGACGCTATACCGAAAAAGACCTAAATCGCTGCTTTCTCAGCCAAGATTTGCAAAATCCGCTGCTGCTGACCTATGAAGAACAGCGCGCCAAAGATATTGATGCCTTGCTGAGACCGAAAAATCAGCCTCCGGTTGACATTATTATCGATCTGCATAGCACAACGGCAAACATGGGCTTAACGCTGATTTTGAGCAACAATCACCCTTTCAATTTGCAATGGGCGGCTTATCTAACAGCTCTCAATCCTCAGGTGAAAGTGTTTCGTTGGGCAAGTCCTGCCCACGATACGCCGTTTCTGCGATCGCTCTGTCCTCTAGGAGGCGCGATCGAAGTGGGGGCAATTGCTCAGGGCGTTCTTGATGCAGAGTTATTTCAGCAGACCGAGGCGCTGATCCAGGCATTGTTAGACTATTTTGAAGCCTATAATCAGGGCAACATCCGGCAAATTAGCCCGACGCTGACGCTCTACCAGGGCACCGAAACCGTAGATTATCCTCGCAGCGATCGCGGAGAAATTGCCGCGATGATCCATCCTCAGCTTCAGAATAAAGACTACGAGCCGCTACATCCTGGCGATCCTATGTTTCTGACATTTGAGGGTAGAGCAATCGCCTATGAGGGCACATCTACCGTTTATCCAGTGTTCATCAACGAGGCGGCTTATTACGAAAAAGGGATCGCCATGTGTTTGACCGTTCGGCAAGAAGTGGTATTGCCTATCTTTTCGTGAAAAATCGCCAAACCGCGAAAATCAGCCATAGCGTCGGGATAGAGAGCAAAATCACCATAAGCCAGTAAGGTATTTTGCTGATGACGATCACCGTAATTGCTGCGATCGCCACCAATACAATTAGCTCTAGAACCGGAGAGAGCGAACCTGAACCTAGTCGAGATTTGGCATTTCTATTGCGCACCGACCAATAAAACAGCTTTAGAATCGTATTGAAAATCTGATAAAGCCAGGTGGATTGAACGCGATCGCCGACGGCTGAAGTGGTCACAACATTTCGTAAAACCATCCCTGCCTGAGCCGCTAAGTTTTTCAAAACGACCGGGGGAATGCCGTCCGATAGGCTTTCAGAACCCACACGATAGCTATTACGGAAATAGGATTCTGCTTTGCCGTCTTGCAACAAAGCCTGAGTAGAATTTCGAGCTAATTCTGTGGCAACGAAAGGAGTAATCGCGCGATCGAAATAGCCGCTTACAGGTTGATAAGTGGGTCTGATCTGATAGACAATTTTCTCAATCTGCCGATGGATTCCTTGAAACGCTGTTCTAAATTCTTCGCTTAAGTCGGAATAGGATAGCTCCTGCGAAGTAGCCGCTAAGAGCTGATTAAAAAATCTATAAAGGTCATCAATAGGTGATGGGGATTGAGCGATCGCCAGTAAGGAAACAGATAGTTTTCGGCGATCGCTCAAACTAGAGTTGGGAAAAGCAGTTTGTGTTAACTGTCGTAAATATTCCTCTTGATCAATGGCTGGAACACTGGCTGGAACACTTCTTTTACGCGCATCTTTCTCAATGGGCACTAATAAACTTGCTACACCTGCCAGCAGTTTAGGATTGACTAAATGCTTGATGATTCGATTGAGTTGATTGACGGCATAAAGCTGATTTCCTGATAAGTTTTTGACTGAAACAGGCTTGTATACAAGATTGGTTGGGATTTGGGCAGCATCTTTTGTGGCTCTAATATGCTGCTGATTCCATTCAAACTGTTCGTCGATCGCATCTTCCAAAACGTTACTCAATTCTGCTCGGACGATCGCTCGATGCTCCGCCATAACTAGCCGTTCTTGTAAACTTTCTGAAATTTCCTTTAGCTCTAGATCAGTCAACGCTTGCTCAGGATTGATTAGCCTGATTAGAGATACGAGAATCGCTTGCTTTTCAACTTCTGTTGCATGAGGCAATGTTTCGTTAATTAGCCCTGTCAAATAGTCTTGAGGGGCGATCGTCTTATGGGGCGTAGTTTGCTCCTCTAAAGACTTAATTTGACGCTTTAGAAATCCTGGAAAATGAACTAACGTTTCTGGAGTGAGCAAAGCATCAACAATACGATTAACTCCATCCAGCCTTCCCCAGAGAATGTCATTAGAGCGCCAGGATTTTTTGAAGAATCCGCCAAAAGCCCGCAACTGGTCGCCCGCCAGTTTCTCCTCTAAGCCCTTATCTTTACCAAATCCCTTCTGAGCGTCATTTGGGCTAATTCTGATAATTTTAATCTGTTCTTTAGCCTGAATATCCGATAGATATTCAAACGAATAAACGGCTTGATCAATATCTCTAAATCGCTCAAATAAAACGAGTAGATCTCCACTGCCTAAGTGCTGACAAGCTCGAATTAAATGCTCTGATGCCTCTTCAATTTTTCTCAGGAAACTACAGTATATCGGGCTATTATTTTCACTGCCTTCAACAAAGATATAGCGATCGTTTCTCCAAAAATATTTAGAGGTATCACTATCAGGCTGGTCGCCTAGACGATCGCCTTGCTCAAACAGCTTTCCTAATTGTTTAGCTTTTTCAAGCAGCTTATTGAGGAGGCTAACACGCTGCGGATTTGTGCAAACAGCAGGATCAAATGTGTCAAAAAAGTTGGAGGCGATCGCAGATCTGCCGTGTTCAGCGATTCTTGAGAACGGTATTTTATCTCCATCCAAATCATTGTCTAGCAGAAAGCGATGTAGTTTCAAGAGATAATCATAAATTTGCTGACGGTTCTCTTGTTGATCCTCTCCTCGTTGAATCAAATCATAGAAAACCTGACTCATGGGCTGCATTTGCAAAGACTGTTCCA
>CASBQM010000256.1 GCA_949127645.1 Synechococcales cyanobacterium PMM_0036 | reverse complement strand
GCCTGCCTTCGGAGCCAGTGTTCAGGAAATGCAGTTGCTCAACGATAAAGGCTGCACAATCGTTGACACCACCTGTCCCTGGGTTTCAAAAGTTTGGAACACCGTCGAGAAACACAAGAAAGTTAGCCATACTTCTATCATTCACGGCAAATTTAACCACGAAGAAACGATCGCCACTAGCTCCTTCGCCGGGACTTACCTAATTGTCCTCAATCTGGCAGAAGCTCAGTACGTTGCTGACTATATTTTGCAGGGGGGTAATCAAGAGGAATTTATGGCTAAGTTTAGTCGTGCCCATTCCGAAGGCTTCGATCCTGACCGCGATCTGCAACGGGTCGGCATTGCTAACCAAACCACCATGCTGAAGGGTGAAACCGAGCAGATTGGTAAACTCTTTGAGCATACAATGATGCGGAAGTATGGTCCTGACCAGCTCAATCAGCACTTCCTCAGCTTCAACACCATCTGTGACGCGACTCAAGAACGCCAGGATGCCATGTTCCAGCTCGTCGATGAAAAGCTTGACCTGATGATGGTAATCGGCGGCTATAATTCCTCCAACACCACTCACCTTCAGGAAATCGCCATTGAGCGCGGCATTCCTTCGTATCACATTGACAGTGCCGATCGCATTCTCCCCAGCAATCGCCTAGAGCATAAGCCATTACACCGCGATCTGGAAATTCAGGAGAATTGGCTGCCGTCCGGAGCGATCGCTGTGGGCATTACATCCGGAGCTTCTACTCCCGACAAAGTGGTTGCCCAAGTGATTGAGCAAATCTTTGCGCTGAAAGCGGCAGAAGTCTTGTGTGATAATGGCTAACATTCCAAAACGCTAAGCTAGCCTCTCATGGGAGTCCTCCACAATGCACAACTTTTTGCCGATCGCCTATTTTGAAAACCAGTTCATTCCGTTCGCGGAAGCAAAAATGTCTATTGCCACCCATGCGTTGCACTATGGCACTGGTGCATTTGGCGGCATGAGAGGCATTCCCGATCCCCAAAATTCAGACCAGATCTTGTTGTTTCGGCTCGATCGCCACTGCCAGCGGCTTAGCAATAGCGCTCGGTTCTTGCTGTACGACTTATCTGCCGAAAAAATTCAGAGCGTCATTATCGAATTTGTCCAAAAAAACCAGCCCTCCCTGCCCTTTTACATTCGTCCTTTCGTCTACACTTCCGACTTGGGCATTGCCCCCCGCCTGCACAACATTGAGAAAAATTTTTTCGTCTATGCGCTAGAGCTAGGCGACTATCTCTCTCCAGATGGCGTGTCTTGTCGGATTAGCTCCTGGTATCGCCAGGAAGATCGCAGTCTGCCCCTGCGCGGCAAAATCAGCGGAGCCTACATTACCTCTTCCCTGGCAAAAACTGAAGCCGTTGACTCGGGATTTGACGAAGCGATTTTGATGAATGCCCAAGGCAAAGTCTGTGAAGCATCGGGAATGAATGTGTTCATCGTGCGTCAGGGCAAGCTAATTACGCCGGGGTTTGAGCAAGACATTCTCGAAGGCATCACCCGCGACAGCATTTTGACGATCGCCCGAGACCTTGGCATTCCGATCGTCGAGCGCCCCATCGACAAAACTGAGCTAATGATCGCCGACGAAGTATTTCTAAGCGGTACCGCTGCTAAAATTACGCCCGTGCGCCGCGTCGAAAGCTATGAATTGTCGGGCGATCGCCCTATCACTAACAAGCTACGGGAAAAGCTATCTGCCATCACCGAAAACCGAGACGCAGACTACAAAGACTGGGTGTATGCGATTCCCCTCAAATGATTTTGGACTTTAGATTTTGGATTTTAGATTCAATCCAAAATCTAAGATCAATCCAGTTCGTTCAGTGCGGTAAATTAGGGATCTAGAGAGTGCATTAAAAATTGAGCCGCTTGAACGTTGAGTCATGGAGGAATATCTGATCCGGCAGACTGTCCAGCTAAAAAGCTTTGAGTTTGCTCTCGGCATCATTCGGCTTTATAAAAAATTGCAGGCGCGGCAGGAGTTTATTCTCTCGCCTCAACTGCTAAAAAGTGGCACTAGTATTGGCGTGAGCGTGGAAGAGGCGATCGCTGAACTTGACTGCGAACCGTTTGGCGATCGGGTGGCAATGGCTTCTAGAAGCGCTAGAGAAACGCGCTACTGGCTGAAACTATTGCAAGAATCCAAGCTAGTCGATGTGGATGTTAGCAATGAATTGGCACAAATTGACGAGTTGCTTAATCTTCTAAGCCACCTAGTCCAGAAAAAGATTTAGAAAGAGCGTAAAACTGACTCAAAGAATACTACTGCTCAGGCACGAATCCACTACCCTGTCCAATGAGGTTTAAATAAAACGATGCAATAAGATAGCATCAATGTCTCAAAAGCTTGACATAAGATGGAATTAGGGAACTGGTAGGATTACCGGAGCTGTCGTTATGCTGGTCATCATTATGAAGAATCAACTCCTTCCCACACACAAAGTTTGTCAGGCTTGCCTGATGGCTGATCAGAGCGGTCAGCCGCGATGGCAGCCGGGAAAACTTCGCTGTGGTCGTGCCCTGACCCAGTCTGCCTTTACCCAGCCCGCCTTTACCCAGTCCATTGACAGCCAGCCGGAGCAGTATGAGTGTCAGATGGGTTTCCGGGTTGCCAATATTGATTGAACGGGCTAGCCCCTCTCCAAGCTTGAGATTGCGCTATTCTAGAAGCTTACAGAGTATGGCTGAGCTTAGGAGTACGGCTGGGCTTGGCAGATCTAGATCTGCTTCATGGCTATTCTGTGTATCTGACTTTTAGATTATTTTTTTGGAGAGTGCAAAATGGCTTTGCCCGGTTCTACAGCTCCCCTCGATCGCGTTTTTGCTTGTCTTCCCTATCTTTTGCCTCTCCTAGACGGATTAACCTTCTCAGGTCCCTTCTTCCAACAATTTCCCGTTCTGCAACCCATTGTGGTGCCTCTGATCCCCTTGCTGGGTATCTACCGTGGCGTTCCCTTCATGGGGCTGATTATTTTCTTTGCCCTATTTCTACTAGTGGTCAGAAACGAGAGCATCTCGCATTTCATTCGCTTCAATGCTATGCAGGCAATTCTCATAGATATCGTTTTGGTGTTATGCAGCGTCATAGTAGACTATCTGCTCAGACCTCTATTAGGCAACGGAACACTGCTGCTGGATACGCTGTTTAATGTGATTTTCTTGGGCACTATCGCGGCGATCGTCTACTCGATAATTCAATCTGCTTTGGGTCGCTATGCCGAGATCCCGACTCTTTCGGAAGCTGTGTATATGCAGGTAAGATAGAGCGCAAGCAGTTAGGGTAGCTTAGAAGCGACAGTATTCTCTAGAGAGCCGATCCCTTCGATCTCAATACGAACGCGATCGCCCACTTGAAGTTCTCCCACGCCTTCGGGTGTGCCGGTCAGCACGACATCTCCGGGCAGCAAGGTCATTACCTGGCTAATATAGGACACTAGCACTCCGGGCGAGTACACCATTTCGCTAATGATTGCGGATTGTGCGGGCTTGGGTGTGTCGTTTAAGAATGTTTGCAATCGCGCTTCAGGGTTCAGCTCTCGTACAATCCAGGGTCCTAGCGGGCAGAAAGTATCAAAGCCTTTTGCCCTTGTCCACTGTCCATCTGTTTTTTGCAAATCTCTTGCTGTCACGTCATTGGCGATCGTATATCCCCAAATTTTGGCTTGGGCTTGCTCAGGCGTGCAGTCTGTACAGCGATCGCCAATCACGAGCGCTAGTTCTCCCTCGTAGTCCACGCGATTTGACTGCGGCGGGTAGTAAACAATGGCTCCGGGGGCAATCACGGTGGTCGGAGGCTTTAAGAACAGCAGGGGTTGCTTCGGCACTTCATTACCCAACTCAGCCGCGTGTTGAGCATAATTTCTCCCCACGGCAATAATCTTGGAAGGCGCACAGGGAGCCAGGAGATGATATTCCTGGGCGGCAAGCACTTCATCGGTGGGTTGTCCGCTTAGCCAGGGGGGCGCATCTAAAACCTGCACTTGGCGATCGAGCTGGAGCAGACCATAGCAGAGTTTTCCTGTAGTTTTTTGCAGCCGAACATACCGTTGCGCCATAGTAGATTGTTTCTGTCTTGGTATCGGGTCTTTATCCTAGTGTATGATTGAAGATCCTTGCTTTTGACTCAAGTAACGGTTGCCAGTCTCTCAAGGTTAATACAAGCCAGGCTAATACAAGTCAAGGCTAGTATAGACCGCTCTAATTTTCAGTCCTTTGGGCTGCATATTGGAGACTAGGTAACAATTCTTGCTGCAAGAGCCTCATGTCCATAAGGAGAAAACATCCATGCCGCTTTACGAAACTATGTATATTCTGCGCCCTGATCTAGGAGACGAGCAGATTGATCAGGCGATCGAAAAATATCAAGCCCTTCTGCGCGAGCAGGGCGCTGAAGATTTGGAAACTCAGCATCGGGGCAAACGCCGCCTAGCTTACGAAATCCAGAAGCACCGCGAAGGCATCTATGTCCAGATGAACTACACGGCACCCGGAAGCACTGTAGCCCTCTTGGAGCGGGCAATGCGACTCAACGATGAGGTGATTCGCTTTATGACGCTCAAGCCCGAAGCTCCTGTAGTAGAAGAAGAGGCTGTTGAAGCTTAAGACAGAGCTGTAGTTAACCCTGTGAGAAGGTTTGCGCCTGATGTAAATCTGAACTTAAACCTCCTTCACTTGGTTGACTGACAAATCTTTGTCCCTCATCCCTCAATCCCTTCTTCCAAGCGGAGAGAAGGGAAGTCAGAAAGTTTCTTGGATTTAAAGCCCCTTTCCCACTCTGGGAAAGGGGCTTTAAACGTATGAGAATCTCTGCGTCAAGCAATAAAAATCTGATCGAACCTAGTGATTTGATAATAAAGTGGCGCTATCTTGAAACATAATCCTCTCCGATAGCGGCGATTTTTATCAGGTATTTATCAGGTATTTATCAGGTATTTATCAGGGGCAGATCGGCGATGAACTTCAATTTCACCAACGTTTTTCAAGCGTTTCAGACTTCTGCTAAAGCTTCAGACAAGACCGTTAGATCCACACCGCGATCGCCCCTCCCTGCAAATCTGGGCTATTACAGCGGACAGGCGATCGTAGAACAAATGATTCAGCCCGATAAGCCTGGGCGCGTCAGGTTTAAGAGTTCTCGCTGGTTTGCCCGCTGCGATCAGCCCGTCAACATTTCACCGCACGAGCTAGTCGATGTCATCGGCATCCAAAATATTACGCTGCTGGTTGAACCGGCATTTCTGCTGAGCGCCTCCTATATCGGATTGACCAAAGTCCTGCAGGTGACTGAACAGCGATCGCGGATTCAGGGATCTTCCGATAACCACAAGCAAATTGCCGAGGTTTTAGCCCACGAATTTCAAAATACGTCGGCGATCGCTCCGGAGACTTGGCAGCGCTTCATTCAGGGCAAACCTATCTACATTAAAACCTTTCAGCTCTGCTGTGAAGCCTTGAGTCTGCCCTGGAAAGAGGTGGCTGGTTATAGCGATTCTGAAGCAGAGCTAGATCAGGCAGATGAATCTGAAGCTCAGGAGCTTCTGACAGAATTAGAAGATGATCTCAACTTTGTAGGGCGAGACCGAGCGATCGCTGATCTTCAGCGGTTGGTGGATGAAAAGGCGCAAATCATCACGATTTTGGGTGAAGGTGGCGTTGGCAAAACCGTCTTGGCACAGCAATATTTCAGCCAAGCTGACTTTGATATTGTGCTGGAATGCTGGATGGCGAAGGAAACCCAAAACATTACCTCTGCTGAGGGCGTGGTCTTAGGCTGGCTGCAAAAATACTTTAAGGAAGCGGCAGGACGCACCTTTGCGGCATCTCTCGACCAGTTGCGGCGGCATTTGCGAGAGGAATCTAGCCCTAGCCATGCGCTAGGCAAAATCGGAGTCTTGATCGATAACCTGGAGCCAGCCCTCGATCGCAACAGTCAAATCTTGCCTGCCCATCGCGGCTATGCGGCATTGCTACAGGTCTTAGCCGATCCGGCGCTGGGTTGTGTCACCCTAATCACTAGCCGTGAGCCAATGCATGAGGAGGCGATCGTCTCCCAGTCATACAGGCTTTCTGGACTAGACGAATCGGCATGGCGGCAGTTTTTTGGGAGCCGTATGTCCGCACTATCTGCCACCCCTTCTAAGGCGCTGGGGGAAATGCACCGCGCCTACAGCGGCAACGCCAAAGCCATGACAATCCTTTGCAGCGCCATCAACGTTGATTATGGCGGCGATATGGATGCCTTCTGGCGCGATCATCGGGCAAATTTGCTAGATACTGCTGATCTGGAAGACCTAGTTTCTAGCCATTTCAGCCGCCTTCAGCAAATCTATCCCGAATCCTATACGCTGCTGTGCCGCATGGGCTGCTATCGGTTTCAGGATGTGGCAACTGTGCCCGTTGAAGGACTGTATTGCTTGCTCTGGGATGTGCCTACGCTCAAGCATCGCAGTATTGTCCGCTTTTTGCGCGATCTATTTTTAGTGGAGGTGGATGACGAAGAGTATCGGCTGCATCCAGTGATTCAGGCTAAGGCACTGACAATGCTGCGGGCAAATCCCAAGGAGTGGGATTTGGCAAACCGCAAAGCTGCCGACTTCTGGACAGAGCGGGTGATCACGATCGCCACTGTGGAAGAAGCACTGATGGCTGCCGAAGCCTATCGCCACTTTGTGCAAATTGAAGACTGGGACTCTGCTGCTGCCGTCATTCTCTACGGACGCGACTGCCAGTGGGAAAAAGCCGAGCCGCTGGGCATCTCGTTTTATCGTCTGGGTCTGCTCCAGCGAATGATTAGCGCCATCACCCGTATTCTCGATCGCCTCCAAGCCGGATATCCACTCTGCAAACTCTACGGGATTTTGGGTGAGTTGTACTGGCTAAAGGGCAATTTGCAGGCTGCAACCACCGCCCACCAAAAGTCTAGAGAGATGGCGATCGCCTTTCAGCTTAAAGATCTGGAAATTCAGGCATTGTTCAATCTGGGCCTGTGCAAGCTTAGCCTTTGGGAATTGCCGGAAGCTGAGACCTTATTTAAACAAGCCAATGCCCAATCTGAAAACACCGAGTGGCACAGGTGTGCCGTGAACGGCTGGTTTTGTCTGGCATTAATCTACTCCTGCACGGGTAGAACCTCAGAAGCGCTCGGACTGGTAGAGCAAGTGCTAGAAGAATATGCGGTCATTAGCGGTAGCGCCTGGAGTCGGGGATACAGTCT
>CASBQM010000255.1 GCA_949127645.1 Synechococcales cyanobacterium PMM_0036 | reverse complement strand
GAGCCGAAGTAGACTTTGTGAAAACACCCAATACCATTGAGATACGATCGGCTTTCGGGGGCATCCGCGAATGAACATTCTGATGATTTCTTCCACGTTCCCCTATCCGCCGACGCAGGGAGGCACCCAGGTCAGGACGTTTAACCTGCTGAAGTATTTGCAGCAACACCATGCCGTGACGCTTGTGACCTTGCGATCGCCCGATATATCCGAAAGCGAAATTGCGGCTTTGCGAGAGCAGGTGACAGAGCTAGTAATTTTTTCTCGACCTCTAGCAACTGAACCCAAAGGCTGGAGCGGCAAGCTAACGCGCTTCGGGAATTTCCTGATGGGCGGCACTCCGCCGAGCGTCTTGTCTAGCTATTCCCCCCAGGCGCAAAGCTGGATAGAGCAGGCGGTAGCGGCAAATCAGTTTGACGTGATCACCTGTGAGCATAGCGTCAACGAAATCTACGTGCGATCGCTCTGGAAGTCTCGTATACGCATGGTCGTCAACATCCACAGCTCGGTTTATGGCACCTGCAAAAATCAGCTAGAGACAGGCACGTCTGAGCATCCGGGACGCGATCGCCTCAATCTGCCGCTGCTTTACCGCTACGAGCAAAAGTTATCCCGCAAGTTTTCCCGCATTGTCGTGACGACGGCTGACGATCAGCAGCAAATTCAAGCTTTCCAGCCGGACGCAGAAGTTGCCATCATTCCTAACGGCGTTGATCTAGAGCAATTTCCCTGTCGTGCGATCGATCCGGGCGGTCATCGGCTGGCGTTCATCGGCGCAATGGACAATATTGCTAACATCGACGCAGCCTGCTTTTTCAGCCTGGAGGTGTTTCCCGCTATTCAACAGAAATATCCAGATGCCGAGCTAGAACTGGTGGGCAATCGTCCGGTTGCCGCCGTTCTGGAACTGGGCGATCGTCCCGGCATTAAGGTCACGGGTCGGGTGCCCCGGATGGTGGAGCCATTGCATCGGGCGACAGTCTGTGTGGTGCCGATGCGTACCGGGTTTGGGATCAAAAATAAGGCGCTGGAAGCGATGGCGGCTGGAATTCCGGTAGTGGGGAGCGATCGCGGTTTAGAAGGGCTTATTGTAGACCAACCCTTACGCGCCCTCCGCGCCAATCGTCCTGAAGAGTACGTCAACGCCATCTCGCGGCTGTTTGAAGATGCAGCATTGCGCAATCAACTTTCCCGAGCAGGGCGATCGCTGATTGAACAAGATTACACCTGGGAGCAAGCAGGGCGGCGATATGCAGAGGTGATCAATGGCAAAGATAAAGCGCGGCAAAGATGAAGCGCAATAGCAGCGGCAAAAGGGGCAACTCTAAAGCAGCCCCAGTTAAAGTCAGCATTTGGGTCGATGATCTGCCTTCTGTGCGTCGAGGGGGCGCACTCTTTGCCATAGCGGGTGTGGGAGCGATCGCCCTGTTGACCTGGAGCGGCTGGCTGGCTGTGAGCCTAATTGTGAATCCGAGTTCTGTGAGCTGGCTAAACAATGTTTTGCCGGAATGGGGACGGTTTACTTTACCAGGCGGCACAACTCAAACTCTGGCAGAAATTGCTGTACAGGAGTCTCGCTTAGGTCGCACTCTAGGAGAGCCGATCGCCGCCTCATTGCCCAATGCCCCTAAAGACCTGCTGCTGCCGATTTTAGAGACGCAATCGCGCTGTCGGGGGAGCGGTGCCGAAAATGCCGCCTGTCAGCAAATTATAGAACTCCGCGCCTATCGTCCCAATAGCGGCTTAAACCAGGGACGCTTAGACCAGGGACTAAGCGAGAAAAGATTTGAGCTGGTCGATCGCCTGAAAGTGACAGGAATTGAGGAACTGATGGCGATCGCTCCCTTGCATCAGTTGGGCGGTAGCCGTAAGCTGCCTTTAACCCGTGCCGCCTTGATCGAGGGCAAACCGCCTGATGCTGGAGTTTGGCTAAATCTCAGCGGCGAGTTGCAGCGGGGCAGTGCTGCGATCAAATATGGTCAGGTGGTGCGCTACGACCCTCAGCGCGATCGCCTCCAAACGCTGCTGCCCTGGACAAGCCCTGCCGGACAGATGCCCCACTGGCAGCAGGTAACGGGCATCTCTAAACAAAATGAGCTGGTAGTCAATCAAACTGTGGGGCTAGAACCTCAGTTTCAGGTGTATCAGGTCAGATTACCTCACGCCCCTGGCGAACCTCTACGGCTAGAGGCGATCGCGCTGACCGAGGCATCTAATCAGTCGCGCTATAGAGACGGACTGCTGCTAGCCCGAAACGGGCTGTGGTCAACGGCACTCAAGCTATTGACAGAGCAGACAGAAGGTCAGGGCGGTGGCGCTATTCAAGCCCAGATAGATTTAATTGCGCTTCATGCCCATGTGACTCAAGCGCAAGCCGATCGCACTTGGGCAAGCCCAACCCAACAGATCGCCGCACTGGTCATTGATGGTCAATGGGCAAAAGCCTTAGAGGCATTGCGATCGGCTCGTACTAGCGGATATGACATCAAGAGCCTTCTAGCCGCCAACGCAGAATTGCTGCAACGCCGGGTAGAAGCTGCTCTCCGAGTTGATCCCAATCAGCCTGTGGTGCAGCAATGGGGAGCCATGACGGTTGCGAGTCAGCGCGATCGTTCAGCCGTAGTTACTTGGCTCCGGCAGCATCCGCTGCATTCGGGGTTATTGTCAGCCCGATCGCCTCAGTCAATTCAGCAGTCAATTCAGCAGATTCTCGCCCTGCTTGATCCTTTAACCGACCCGTCCCAGCCACCGCCCGCTGACCTTCAATCTAAGCCGCCACTGCGCCTCATTGGATCAGTTTTACCCCTAACCTCCATTCGGGCTAGCGATTGGTACAGTCCGCGTCCTCTGAGCTTGCCCGATCGCCAATTCTGGTATCAAGTCGAAGTTTTGGGATTCCAGGACGGTCAGCACTGGCGGCGATCGCCCTTTTCCTTGCCTAATTCAGGCAAACTGGCGTGGAATCACCTAGGGCTAACCTCAGATTCACAGATCCAAATTGTGAGCGAGTCAGAAGGCACATTGGCTCAAGCCGTCAGCATCAAAGCCGTGCAATGGCGTGGCGGAAATTTGCGTCTTTTGGCGGCGGCAGATCCGATCTCGTTGGGTACCCAGTTGGCGATCGCCCTCACGCTACCCTCACTCACTCCCATCGACAGCCTGACTCTAACCCGTCTCAGCCAACAGCAACCCCAACAGACTGCCATTTTGCTGACGACACTAGAGCAACAGCTTCAACAGGCAGGGCAAACGGCAGGGCAAGCATTACCAGCCGCTCAAGTCAGCAACCCAGAGCATCCTGAGACCCAAGCTCTAGCGCAAATAGGAGATTGGCAAGTCGATCGCCTGGAGCTAACGGGTGAAGGTCAGCCTGAATCGGTGATCACCATTAAAACTGACGGCAATGCCTCAGATCGGACGGTCATTTTTTCGAGTTCAGGCATATTGCTCTACAGCGATCTTGGCTTAGGTAAGCAGACGATCGTTGCCATTGTTGACATACCGCAGAACGCGCCCGCCCTAATGATTCGCAAAGGTCAGCGCTACCAGATTGAACAGTGGTCCCGTTCGCACCAACGTTTTGAGTAGCCCAACCTGTCTGACCGACAAAACTAAAACCGTCCTCACCCCAATCCCTCTCCTGCTCTGGGAGAGGGGCTTTGAACCCAAGAAAATTTCTGGCTCCCCTTCTCCTTGCATAGGTTAGGAGATGAGGGGTAAAGAATTTGTCAGTCAATCAGGTAGCCCCACCGATCCCTAATCTTCTTGATCTACAGGCTTGGGCTGATCTACAGGCTGGGAGATGTGCAAAATAGGCAGACGATCGCCGCGAAAGATTTCTTCACTGGCTTGCCCTAGCTCAGCGATCGCCTTAGTCAGCGCTTGTCCACCGACCAGCACTAGCAGCAGAGGAAAGGTACTCAAGCTCAGTAGAATCTGGGTCGGAACTTTGAAATCAGCCATTACTTTAAGAACCTAGGGAGAGCGTATGAAAACTTGAGATGAAGTTACATAACAATATCCTACAAGACCGTTAGAATGGCGGCAGAAATCGATGGTTCAAAGTTAGGACAGCGATCGGTGTTCCTATTAGTGTGCTACAACCTTAGCGAGTGAAGCGTCAGGGTCTTCATAGATAACCTCGAATGTCAAACGCTGTGGATCATTACTCCTCAAATCACGCATCTGCGTTAGGTCAATGGATTACCCAAACCTTCGAGCCACACGAGCTTCAGGTTAAGTTTCGCCTACGCGGCAATAATCTTCATCTGCTATGTCAGGCTCAGCCTTGTCCCGATCGCGCTGCCATTCTGCGCTGGCTCATTCCTGTCCTTCAAAAGACTGATCTCAATACGTTTCTATCAGAGACTCATGCCCCCGTTTATCGAGTGCAGATCTATGGTTGCCAGCCCGGTGCAGGGCAACCCGAATGGACAGCCGCCATTCACTTAAACCAGCTCGATCGCCACCTAAAGCAGATTCAGCAAGGGGCAACCCGGCGATCGGCATCTCAATCGGCATCTCAATCAGCCTTACCTGAACTAGGCGCACATCAACTCAATCCGATCGATCTACAGAAAATCAGCGCTGCTAAAGCCGTTCAATTAGCCCACCGTCCTGTTCGTCAAGAGAGGGCAGCTCAGGGTAGTTCTCATCAGGAAAATTCAGCCTTAGCGCTATCAAATCGCAGTTTGGCACAGCAGGGACAGGAAGTGGCGATCGCCAGCTACCTCAGCGAAACTCTAAGCGATCTGGGGGTGGCGGTTCGAGTCAGCGCTAAAACCGTGCCCTATCTGTCGCCTTCTACAGTGCAGTCGGGTGCCATTCCCCTAGCGGCAATGACCACCAAGCGGCTGTGGATCTCCTGTGGTGCAGCTTATAGTCCTGACTTGTCTCTGGTGGGTGAACCGATTACCCGCCGCTTGCGAGAGCTAGAAATTCAGGGCTACCGCGATGCGGTGATCTTGTTTCAGGTAGCCGGAGAAACCCAGCCTGACTGGAAGCTGAGGGTAGATTTGACTCCCCCTAGCGAAATGCTGCGGGAGTGGGGTCGCTGGGGCGATGTGGAAGCCATCCGGCAACTGCTGAACCAGACGGGAGCCAGTCAGGGATTACGAGTTGCCACCGCTTCGCTGAAGGAATCAACCCTACACCTGTTTTGTGATGTTGACTTACAGATTAATTCACAAGTTAATTCATCAGTGAGTTCACGAAAGCCCGCCGAGCCGCCCGATCTGTTGCGATCGCGCCAGTGGATCAGCGATCTCCTGGAATCTCTTGCCCCCCAAGGCATTCATGCGGCCACGCTGTATGGGCAGATGCCGCAAATCACGGGTATGGAAGCGCCTGCCTGGGTCGATTGGCTCAAGCTTCCTGCCGCCCTGCATCCTGCCCTCTCAGAATCAGCAATGGCGCTAGCTCAGCAGGGCGATTGGGAAGCGATCGCCTTCTTGCTGCATCGATTGCTGAATCCCGACCTCGATCGCTATCTGATGACGGGCGGTGTCCGGCTCCAGCTTTTGCCCAAGCAAGACTTGCTGCATGTGATGAGCGAAGCCCCCATTTGTCCAGAGCAGAACCGGGTAGGACAGACGATCGCTAAGTTTTTGCGGCAATTGAAGCTGCCCCATTTAGCGGGAGTGCGGATTTATGGCCGAAGATCGGGACAAAAACTGCCGCTCTGGAGCTTCGGAGTCGATTTTGTATCGCGCCATCGACTGGTTCCAGAAGCCGCACCTGAGTTTGTCGCCACCGACAGCTTTGTGCATGACCTGATGACTCCGGCAGATGAATCGGCACTGCGCCCAGATCTTACCCCTGCGGATATTCATTCCGTCTGGCGACGGTTCCAGCAGCGCCTCAAATATGGAACAGAGCAGATCTTGATGCGATCGCTCCTGTTCACCTCCACGCCACAGACTCAGGTCTTGGCAACGGCATCTTCTAGCTCTAATCCCCAGACTCGCGCTACTGCCGTGTGGGGCATGGTAGGAGTTTTGCTGATGCTGCAAGCCAACTGGTTAGCGGGTCAAGTG
>CASBQM010000254.1 GCA_949127645.1 Synechococcales cyanobacterium PMM_0036 | reverse complement strand
TTTGTATTGTTTAGGGTCACAGAATTTCCTCGTTTTGCAGTCTTGATGATAAATTTTTCTGCAATAGGTTTTACAAGTGTTCACAGGTTACAAGTGTTCACAGGTGTTGAAACTACTTAGAGCAAGGTCGATCGCTCTTAATTTCCATGGCTCGATCTGCCATTTGAATCAGGCGATCGACCGGTTTATCTCGGTTTGCCGTTAGTCGATCAATGCGATAGTGATCTTTCAACCAACAGAATCTCATGACTTTACTGTTGTAAAGATAGCCTGAATGATAGTATTTAGATGCTGTTTCTGCCACATGATCATTCATGTCTCCATAGGGATAGGCTAAATGAGCCGCGATCGCTTCGTCAGGCGCTAATCCTGCCATACAGCTACGCAACTGAGTCTGAGCTTGAATCAGCTCTTCTAACAGTTCGCTGTCGCTAATTTTCGTCAAGTTCTTGTGGTTCTGCCCGTGAGACTGAATGTCGTAATAGCCTTTTTCATAGCCCGATCGCAAATCTTTGCAGCTTAGGTAAGTCGTGGAAGGGCGATCGGGTTTGGCTAAAGTTCCTGGGTTGATAAACAGCACCATTTTTGCCTTGCGATCGTACTGCCTTTCTAATCTTTCAAGAATTGGAATGACATTTGTATAAACTGTCTTATAACTATCATCAAAAGTCACCATTATAGGTTTTTGACCTTTGTGCTTTGCGGGAATAGGCTGCGACTTTTCCACAAAGAAATCCTGCATTTCCTGAGCAGAAAGAAACCAATAGTTACTTCGCACTAAATATTCTAAAAGTTTTTCTAAATCCTGCATTGGATAAGCCATGCGCTGAGCCGTTGGATTCAGAATGGCTCCTAGAGAAGGATTCGTTAAATCGACAACGCCGTGAAATCCGATAATAGAAATTCTAGGAGTAACCCAGTAGGTGAATAGCAGCATTAGGGTCAGAAAACTGCCAACAAAAGAAACGATCGCCACCGTCAGAGATAATCGTCTTTTTTTCTGATGTTTACGCTCAAGCCGCATTTATGCCTCACTTTTGTCAACGCCCTTTAGACCGTTGCGCTCGGAACCATGGCGCTTGAGGTCACACTGATGTTATCGCAAGCTAGAGAGAACGCAAAAGAGAATTACGTAAATGACAACAGCCCTTTCTAATGTTCAGCCTAATAGCCAGCCTGATATCCAGCTCTCCAATATCCAAACTTTGCAGCGTCAAGCAGCCTCGCTTCTGCTCTATCAGTCTGTTTTGGAAAACGACGTAGGTGAGGCATTTCTAAATTTGTTGCAGACTCTAGTGGAATCATATTCAGCAACATCGTCAGCAGAATTGCATAACGGGACACACCTTCTCTGCCTACGCGCCTACGGACACTGGTTTAGACTTATGGCTTCAGGCAACACAACCTGGCAAGCCCACCTGATTGCTGAGGTGCTGAGAGCCGATAATCCCTTTAGTCAGCAGGTGCAGCAGGTTAAATTCAGCGCTCTGCCAGAGGTATTAGTGGCGGCAGCACGGCAAGATTTGCGATCGCTTCAGTCTCTCTGCACCTGTCATCCGCAGATAAGCCAGTGGGTTCAGACAGCAGTTGGTTTACCTGACGCTCCTTTAGCTTGGGATCTGCCGCATCTTTCGTCCGCTTCTGTCCTAAATGCAAATCTGGATGAAAATCTGGATGCAAATCTGAAGGCTAAGTTTGCCACTTCAGAGGATTGGGCAACGTTGCTGGAGGCTTTAGCCACGCATTATCGTCAAGTCGGGACGGGCGTGTTTGCTGCCTTCCGCGCCTTTCGCTGGCAGTCAGGTCAGCTTGTGGGCATTGCCTATCCTGACCCGATTCAGCTTCAAAATCTGACGGGATATGAATGGCAGAAAGCAGCTTTGATCAAAAACACAGATGCTTTACTGGCGGGCGCTCCAGCGCTCCATGTGTTGCTCTATGGCAGTCGCGGTACGGGCAAATCCTCTCTGGTCAAAAGTTTGCTGGGGGAATATGCCGATCGCGGCTTACGGCTGATTGAAGTCACCAAAACCGACCTACAGGATTTGCCTGCCATTGCCGATCGCCTTCGCCTGGTGCCCCAGAAGTTTATGCTGTTTGTGGATGATTTGTCCTTTGAGGAAGACGAAGATGCTTTTAAAGCCCTCAAGGTTGTTCTGGAGGGCAACCTGACGGCACGTCCGCAAAACATTGCAGTCTACGCCACCTCTAACCGTCGCCACCTGATCCGCGAATTTTTTGGCGATCGCCCTGCCCCTCGAGACGGTGATGAAATTCACGCCTGGGATACGGTTCAGGAAAAGCTGTCCTTTAGCGATCGCTTCGGCTTGACCCTCACCTTCGAGCCAGCCGACCAGACGACCTACCTCGACATCGTGCGACACCTAGCTGAGCAGAGCGCGATCGCCCTTGCTCCTGATGAGCTAGACCAGCGAGCGCTGCAATGGGCAACGCGACATAACGGGCGATCGGGACGCACCGCCAGGCAGTTTATCGATTTTTTGCAGGCAGAGCTGCGGATTTAATTACGGCTCTGTCTGCCAACCTGAGGTCCTGCCCAAACGCTATTGACCCTGCGCCCAAAGGTTAGGGGGCGATCGTCAATAGCCAGAAGCGTTTGCCCTGCGGTATCGACGGCATAGAGTGACCCATCTCGATCGCCCATCATGCTAGCCCGAAATAGGAGGCGATCGGGATGACGCTGGCTCCAGCCCAGCAAAACGGCGTTGCTGTACTGAATTTCGGTCGGTGCGATCGTGTGAACTTGATTCGATCGCTGCTCCCACACCACGCCAAAATCTGAAGCAATATCGCTGCCTAGGAAAGACTCAAACTCCCGAACCAGAAGGCGATCGCCCGTTTCTGACCAGGAGACCGGAATCAGCATAGCCACCATTCCCGGCTGATCGGCATCTGCGGTTTCTGTCCCATAAGCAGTAAACGGATCAGCAGCAAATGGATTATCCGCAAACGGAGAAGAAGCCGCAATGTTCTGCAAACTGCCCGTCTGTAAATTTTCTAGAAAAAGAATGCTGCTAATCCGGCTTTGGGTAAAATCACGGGCTAGCTTCATTTGAATACGACTGTAGGCAGCATAATGACCATCAGGCGACAGTAGCGACTGACTGCGGTAATGACGTACTCTTGGTGCAGCCGATCGCTCCGACAGCATCGACGTTACCCATCCCCAAGGCACAGGATGAGGACTACCCAAGGGATCAAGTTGAACAGGTGGAGAAATCATGGCAAGGGGATAACAATGGGAGGACAAATCTGAAGCACGACCCACCCCACACAAACTTCTAGAGGCTGTTCAAACTGAAAATAGGCTGTTCAAACTGAAAATAGGCTGTTCAAACTGAAAAGAGCCAGTTGCTAAAACCTCTTCACACAGCCACACCTGCGTATTGATAGCTATGGACGCTTGACAGAGCCAAACTCAATAGTTGAGAGAATAGAAGATAGCTGAGAGAACAGAAGCGGCAGACTTGACCTAATGGTGTATCACAGAATTAGGCGATCGCCCCATCCATTTCAGCCAACTTCGCTAATCTTAATTAAGGCAGCTAGGGCGTGTTTCAAATCTGTGGCAAGCTATCATGGCATGGCATCTGGAGGTAAGCTATATGACCCCATCCTTAACGCCCCAACCCCTAGTCTCTCAACAAAAACCGCCTCGATCTTCGGCAGGTTGGGGATTTCTGGTGTTCATCTTTAGGCTTTTGCTGCTAGGAGTCGGCGGCAGTTTTGCGGCATTGCTGGGGATAGCGATCGCTCAATTTCATCCTGCCGCCAAAACCCAGGAGCCACCTCTGATCGAAAAAGTGGCGCAAGGTTCGCGTGTCCTGTGGTCGGAGCTACAGCAGGTGCCTACAACGCTGGGGCTAACGCCGCCTACTCCATCTGGCGCGATCGCTTCTAACCCCACTAGCTCGACTCTGCCCGCTACTCCCCAGCTTTCTGAAGCAGATAAACAGCGACTTCAGACACAGCTCACCCAGATTCAAGAAGAATTAACAAAGTTGCGCGATCGCCCTCAAATCCCAGAAGATGAGCGGGCAAAACAGGCGCTAGTTCTGGAAGAACGCATTCGATCGCTTCAGCAGCAGCTCGACCCGACTGGATTTGCCGTACCCATGGTGCCCCAGACAGGAGGAGCCACCAGCCCCGCAGAGCAGACGGGCATTCCACCCGCCACTAGCAGAGTTTCGGGTAGAGATACGCTAATGGTGACGCTGCCTACAGACGCTTTATTCGATCGCGGTGTTGACAGCCAGACGACACTTCAGCCTAATTCACAAGCCATTCTGGACACCATCTTGACGGATCTCCAGCGCTATCCGGGTGCCACCATTCGCGTGGCGGTTCACAGCGACAATCAAGGCTCTGATGGGGGCGATCGTGCCCGCACGTTTGAGCAAGCCACCGCCGTTGAGCAATATCTCTCAGGCAAGCTGGGCAAGGACTATCACTGGACGATCGCCGGATATGGGCATAGCAAGCCTTTGGTCGATGATGGAACTGAGGTAAGCCGCCAGCGCAACCGCCGTGTTGAAGTGGTGATTGAACCCCGCCGATAGCATTTCTAACCGATAGCAGCCCACCGATAGCATTCTCACCGATAGCATCAGCGCATAGGAGACATGGAAAATCGCAGATGAAAATTGTTTTTTTGGGTACGCCTCAATTTGCGGTTCCTAGCTTGGAGCGGCTGATTCAGCAGGAGGCTTTTGAGGTGGTGGCGGCAGTGACGCAGCCCGACAAGCGCCGGGGACGAGGCAATGATCTCATTCCTTCTCCGGTTAAGAGCGTCGCCTTGAGCCATCAGATCCCTGTATGGCAGCCGCCCGGAGTTGGGCTAATATCTCCTCGTCTTTTTTGATGCGGCGCGGCTGCCATACAGGGATCTGATGGCTCAAGGC
>CASBQM010000253.1 GCA_949127645.1 Synechococcales cyanobacterium PMM_0036 | reverse complement strand
TGTATAAACTGAGTTAAAAAGTGAACTAGCGCTGTAAGACTTAGCGGGTATAACAGAAGCGTGAACTAAAAGACTCTCATGAATACGATTAGAGCTTCTACCAAAGGACTAGAAACCATCGATCGCCTTCGACAGCAAAAAGGCTGGAATCGGCAATCTCAAGCCTGGTGCCAAGAAGCGTTTACAACGGTGGCAACGTTGAGACGGTTTTGGCAGAGAGATCCGATTCAACAAGACACCTTCATCAGAATTTGTCATGCAGTAAACGTGGAGCGCTGGGAAGAGGTTGTAGAAGGTGCGATTCCTGCCAGCGCTGTCCAGCTAGTTCGATCGGATGGAATGCCAGATGTTTCAATTTTTTATGGCCGCCCTGATGAGTTGGCAAAATTAACTCAGTGGATCACGACCGATCGCTGTCGCCTGATTGCCCTGCTCGGCATGGGAGGCATTGGTAAATCTACCTTGGCGGTCAGGCTCGCAGAACAGCTAGCTCCGCAGTTTGAGTTAGTTACTTGGCGATCGCTCCGCTATACGCCTTCGCTAGAAAAGCTGTTGTCCGAACTGACTCAACTATTATGTGAACGAACAGATTTAGCTCAATCAGACACAATTGAAGAACAGATATCTAGCTTAATTGAAGGGTTGCAGCGGCATCGGGTGCTGCTGGTGCTGGACGGTTGGGAAACTGTTCTCAGCAGCGGCGATTTTGCTGGACATTATCGGGAGGGCTACAAAAGCTATGGTGAGATGCTCCAGCGTGTCGGTCAGGAGGGTCATAAAAGCTGTCTGCTATTGACCAGCCGCGAGAAAACTCCAGAAATTTCTCTGCTAGAAGGACAAACTGCTCCAGTGCGCTCTCTCAACTTAACTGGATTGGGCGAGGTGGCGCAAGAGATTTTTAGATCTGAAGGTCTCGCTGATGAAGAGCAATGGAGCAGATTGATTCAAATCTATCGCGGTAATCCGCTGGTGCTTCAGGTGATTGCTACCTTTGTTAGAGAATTATTTGGTGGTAGTGTTACAGAGTTTTTAAGGCAAGGAGGAACACTCATTACAGGGGATTTAAACTACTTTTTAAGACAGTTGTTTGAGCGTTTATCTTCTCTAGAAATGCAGGTTATGCAACAGCTTGCCCACACCCAAGAACCTATGCTGCTGCAACAATTGCGCGAGGCTTTACCCGATATTTCAAATCAAGACTTACTGGGTGCTTTACAGTCTTTATGGTGGCGATCGCTCATTGAAAGAAGTGCGACAGGAGCATTTACTCTCCAGCCTATAATTGCCGAATACACCATTCATTACCTAAAATGGCTGAGGGACAAAGAGGAATAAATGTGAATTACTGCATCAATCCCCGGTGCCTAAAGCGCGACAATCCAGACCACGCAGCGATTCAAACTTGCCAAACCTGCGGCACTTCCTTGCTGATTCAGAATCGCTATCGGCTTCTCTTTCCCTTACGAAAATTGGGTGGGCAAGAATATACTGAAATCTTTGAAGTTGCTGATTCTCAAAATCCAGGAACTTGCAAAGTAATGAAGATCTTGAAAAGCCCAGAACTGTTAGAACTGTTTCAACGAGAGGCGCAGACTCTACAGAATTTAACACTTGAGCAGCAGCCGGACTTGGAAATGCCGCTAGGTATCCCTTCGGTTGAGCCAGACGGACACTTTACGGTTACCGTCGGGCGCAAAGCGAGGGAACTCCATTGCTTAGTGATGGAAAAGATTGAAGGCTTAAATTTAGAGGAGTGGTTGAGAAAAAACGAACCCATCTCTGAAGATCTGGCGCTTAAGTGGTTGAAACAACTGACTTTAACTCTGGCTCGCCTTCACCAAAAAGGGTTGCTGCATCGAGACATCAAACCCTCTAACATTATGCGTAAGCTAGATGAACAACTCGTTCTGATTGATTTTGGGACAGTTAGAGAAACAACCGATACCTACATGGCGAAAATTGGTAGAGGACGAATCACCAGCATCGTTTCTCCAGGCTATACGCCTCTAGAGCAAATTGATGGTAGAGCTGTTCCCCAATCTGATTTTTATGCATTGGGTCGTTCCTTTGTGTACTTGCTGACCGGGAAACATCCGATTGAGTTTTTGGATGATGATGACGATCGGCTGGTTTGGCGAGATAGCGCTCCGCAAATTTCAGATGAGTTTGCTGATTTAATTGACCAGCTCATAGCGCCTCTCCGCAATGGACGACCGCGAGATGCTGATGAAATTTTAGAGCGGTTGGCTCATCCTTATCAACCTACGCCTGAAACAGTGGCAACCCTACGATCGCCCCTCCTCAATCGATTAGTTTGGATCAACACAGTACTACTTTTCCTGGAATTAGCGGTGGGTGGAGTTTTGCTGTGGCAGGTCAATCAACAGCGCTTGCAGCCCTCGCCTGTTACCCCTTCAGAAGTGCGCGAGTTTCCTTAGCCGCCGCCTGCATCGCCGCTTCAGGAGTGAGTTGTGCTCTCAGCATCTTGCTTAGATAATTTTGCAATATGCCAGAAACTTGTTCGTACTCTGGAATCGCTGGACGTGAAGCTGAATTTTTAATGATACCGAGTAGCTCTGGAAAGTAAGGATATCGCTCGATAATCTCAGGATCATTAAACAGTTTTTCGATCGTCGGGACATAGCTATCTTG
>CASBQM010000252.1 GCA_949127645.1 Synechococcales cyanobacterium PMM_0036 | reverse complement strand
GTGATCGTGAAGATGACGAAGCTCTCGATCAAGATCATAACAGATCGATCGAAGGAGCACGCACCTTTGCGAGCGAGGTTGTTGACTCTGGCAGTGAGAGCGAAGGACCTGAGTCCGTACCGTATATTACTCGTTACGGTCGGCGGACCAAACGGTTTCGCCTCTCTGATCCATGAGCCAGCAGACACCTCTCTATGTTCGCTTGCATAGTCAGAGGAAGATAAACGCGAAACAAGCTGCTGTACCGTACTCGTTCTCCGAATGAATGTGTTGACCGCTTTCTCGTTATTGTTGCAGAATGTCCCGCCGACGGGATTTGAGCTGGCATGGACGTTTCAACGGAAGCCGCCACGGCCAGCGGGCCGAAGGCAGGATGGCGCCGCGAAGAGACCCGTCAGTGGACAGAGGACGTGCGCGCACTCCTGCTTTACTCACGGTTCGTGTTGACCGGGACGGTCACAAGAACGTCGAGTTAGAGGAGAAGGCAACGTACGTACCTGACAGTGTCATTGTGGAGTTAATGCGGTGCATGGATCGTGTGGCGCACTTTCCAGCCAGCAAAGAGATCGGGGCGGCCTACGAAGGATTCGGGGACAAGGTGGCCGCTCTGATTGGATGTGTGGACCGGCTACGGCAACTTGCGGACTTGGCCGAATTGCCTCCACCATTGCCAATTTTCTACTTGCCTCGACTCGCACCGAAAGTGACGTTGCCGACAGCGACGGTGGCCACTCAAGCACTGCCGGCCGTTTGTGCTGAGGAGAAGCGGGAAGTGCTACCAGTCATCGACATGAAAAAGCTGACCGCGGAACTGTGGCGGAATGTGGACTGGTTGCAGACCGAGAAACCAGCTTTCGACGAGCGGATGAAGTCGTTGCTGGAGGACAAGCACTTCATCCAAGCGGTGGAGAAGTTGCAGTTGGAGCTGGTGGCGCCAGAACATGCACCGTGCATGTATAAGTTTATGGCCGCCGCGGTGACCAAAACGCAGACCTTGACGCTGGCGGGCTGGTTTGCCGTAGTGCTGTTCAACAAAACCATCACTGGTGTGCTGATCAGCAAATTCGGAGTATCGCCGGACGATGCAGTGCGACTCCGACACAAAGCGGAGGTGTCCATTCTGCAGAATCTGCACGCCAAAGAGGCCGCGGCACGACGTGTGTCGGACAAGCGCGTCAAAGAAACCGCCACCACGGCCACATCCTCACTGGACGCCGGGGAAGTGGATAATGTGCTGGCCCACGGACTGGAAGTACGCGGACGGACAAGTGACGATCTGCGCAACAGTCTGAAGCGGAAGCGAGAGGTGACACAAGGAGACGCCCGGATGGACATTGCCCGGAAGCGCGGTGACTCGCATCTCCTGTCGGGAAACAGCGATGGACAAAAAAAGCGTCGACACCGCCGCCAGAAGTGAGGAGCTTTGGGCAAAGCGGAAGTGGCCATTTTTAGCTTTTGTTGTACATACATTTTTCTTTACGCTGATGTGCCAGTGGTTTTAGTTGCTGTGGAAGAGTGGCGGGTTTCCGGCTCGTGGGCGAGCGTCCCCCCGTCTCCACCATATGTAGCCCTGATACTGTACTGTACTGTACTTGTTGAGTTAGAGCGGCAGAGGGAAGCCTGCGGCACCGCTCTGTCCGCTGTCCATGTGTCCTACAGTGAGTACGTACTGTATGTACGGTAGTTGTGTATGTACAGGACAGTAGTCCACTCCACGGCTGGACGGTGGCCAGCGCGAAGGAGAAGTGACAGGAAGTCAGTTAATAAAGTTCTCAATTCTTTTCCACACAATTGGATTGTTTCGGCGATTGTTTTCGTTGCTGTGCGGCTTATAAACGCACAAGCGACATTCGTGTAGGAGGTTAGCGAGCGCACCGGAAGTGAACAGTCACACCGGGGGCCACAGGCTACATTTGGTGGACGTTGAGGGCTCCTGCGACCGACGACAGGAGGATACCCGAAGCAGAGACCGCAACAAGTGGACACCGGATTTGAGGTAAATCTGGAAGAGCCGCGTTTTGCCATTGACGGTACTGCATTGTTTGGCCTTTGAGAAGTGCTTTTGTGGACTTTGTGCTCACAGTGCAAAATTTTGTTCAGCGGAAGTTTTTCATTGCGTAATGCACTGAAGAGCACCACTTTGCAAAATTCACTGCCTGTACTGAGCAGTGAACAAAGGAAAGTCGCTGCGTGTTGCGGCTTGACTTTTTCCCAAAAAGACGACTCGGGCTGAAAGGAGGAAGAGAGGATCCAGATCCCGCTCGGCTTGTGTAAACACATTACGATTCCCTGTCCCTTTTAATTAATTACCTTGAGGAATCTTACGGCTCCCTGGCCAGCGTCTTTGCCGGCACCGTGCGCTGCACGTCCCACTGGCCGAAGTGGACGGAGCGGCTGACGCTGAATGGAGCGCGGGAGTGGCACACACTGAATGAAGCGCGCGCGCGCGCGCTCGCGTGACTAGCCGGGCGGTCTGTCTGCTCTACTTTTAGTACGTCGTCTTGTGCTCTGTCTCTCGTGTGTCTTCTGTCTCTCGCTCGCTTTCACGGCTGAGCATGGACGGAAGAACTGACAGACAGGAGAGGAGGGATGCGGTGCGTGCAGAGGATGAGGCACGTCTGTGCGCCCTAGCACTGGAAGAGGCGGAGGCGCGCGCTCGAGCGGCGCATCAGCAGGCGGAGGAGATGGATGGCGGAGATGGCCGTGGAGCTGAAGATGGCGCCACGATAGTCACCACCGTGCTGATGCCGCACACGTCCACGCCGTACCGTGACCACTCCAACGCAACAATCCACGACTCTCATGCTGAAATGAGCACCGTTGAAGAGGAGATCAGTGCTGCTG
>CASBQM010000251.1 GCA_949127645.1 Synechococcales cyanobacterium PMM_0036 | reverse complement strand
TTATAGTTCTGTTTGCCCCGTCGAGTGGTGCCGTTTTTCATCACGTCATCGGAGTCACAAGTTGGACAGATGAGGTAAGGTTTCATGCCTGACAATTGAGGGTTAAAACTCGACTACCAATACTTTCCTCTATCCTTTACGAAATGGCACTACCCCTGATTTTACTCATTGATGAGACCGGAGACTGCAAGAAAGGCAAGAGTACCGATTACGTCAAACGGCAATACATTGGCAACGTTGGCAAAAAGGAGAATGGCATTGTTGCGGTGACAGCTTACGGCTGAGTGATGGGATGATTCTGCCTTTAAGCTTTGAGGTCTACAAACCCAGAGAACCTAGGATCTCGATTGGAACGGGTGCTTGCCGATAGTTTGTATGGGGAGAGCCAGGTTAACTTTGTCAGTGTTCTAGATGAATTAAAACTGCCTTACAACCTGGCGATTCGCCGCAATCATTCCCTGTGGCTACCGCAAGACCAGAAGGTTTACCAAGAGCCGTGGCAGAAGTTTAAACGCACCTTGAGGAACGGCACAACAGAAGTGCGTTATGTGGCTGAGGTGATTTACGGCAAGCCCTGTAGCCAGCAGTATTGGCGGTTGACGACTGCCCCCCGAACCTTGCCCGCCAACTCGATTTCCTTTGTCAGGGTAGCTGCCCCTGCCATCAAACTCAGTAAAATAGGGGACAGTTATGGCTTTAGAACTTGGATTGAGTAGGGACTGAAGCAAGCTAAGGATACGCTCTCGTTGGGCAGACTTTCGCATGACGAGCCATGACCAGATTGAGAAGTAGCGGGAACTCGTCATGAGTGCGTTTCTCAGGGTCAGCTTGTTTGCCGATGCCTTTAATGATCGCTAACCCACTCTACATTCAATGTCGCTTCACACTAAATTGATATTAGAACAAGTCAATTTCTGCCTTGAGATCCCGATCCATCAGCGCCGCTAGCGCCTTTTGTGGCGTGGTTTTGCCGTTTAGCACTTGATAAACTTGCCAGGAGACAGGCACCGGAATTCCCTCGCGCTTTGCTAAGTCGATTAGAACATTGCTAGTGCTTACGCCTTCAGCCGTGCTTTGCAGCTCTTCTAGCACCTGCTCTAGGGATTTGCCCTGAGCCAAGCCATAGCCCACGCGGTAATTGCGGCTCAGCGGACTGCTGCAAGTTGCCATCAGATCGCCCAGACCCGATAGCCCAAAGAAAGTTTCGGGTTGCGCTCCCAAGTGCGTGCCAATGCGAATCACCTCGGCTAGCGATCGCGTGATTAAAGCCGATCGAGCATTGATGCCCAAATGCAGCCCGTCACAGACTCCAGCCGCGATCGCAATCACGTTCTTCAATGTTCCGCCTAGCTCTGTGCCAATCGGATCGGTATTGGTGTACACCCGGAAGCGATCGGAGGCGAATGCCGCCTGTACCTGCTCAGCCGCAGCCATATTCTGACTAGCGACCACCGTTGCCGTGGGCAAACCCTGCCGGATTTCCTCAGAGAGATTAGGTCCAGAAAGTACAACCACCGGATGTTGGGGAAACTCGGTCTGCCAAATTTGGGCAGGCGTACGCCGCGTTGCTGGATCTAAACCCTTGGTGGCACTAACCAGAATGGCATTTTTTGATAGCGCTACCGTCTGAAGTCGCAAAACTGTATCAGACACGCCCCGCATAGAGACGGCAGACACAACAATCTGCGCTCCCGCGATCGCTTCCCCCAAAGTTTGCTCGCTTCGCCGTGACCATAGCCGCACGTGATGACCGCCGATCGCCGCCAGAGATGCCAATGCCGAACCCCAGGCACCTGCCCCTAGAATGGCGATCGTTGTCACTTCAGCCTTTACCTGCCCTGCCTGATCTGTAGACGCTACACTCACGAAAACCCGCCCCTACAACTTGCCGATGCGACTCGCCAATTGTAGAGCCTGGATGAGTTATACCGCCAGACTTGCTGCCAGACCTATGCCGCCAGACCGTTGTGCCGCAACAGAGCCGCCGTGTTGGGTTCGCGTCCTCGGAAGGCTTTAAACACCTCCATCGGATGCTGACTGCCACCTGCCGCCAATACCGTGTTGCGGTAGCGCCGACCGACCTGGGCGATCGCCACTTCATCCTCCAGCCCAACTTCTTCAAAAGCGGCAAAGGCATCGGCGCTGAGAACTTCTGCCCACTTATAGCTGTAGTAGCCTGCCGCATAGCCTCCTGCAAAGATATGTCCAAACGCGCAAAGGAAGGCATCCTCCGGCAGGGGCGGCATCACGGTTGTGTTTTGGGCAATCCGCTGGCGCACGTCTGCCGCCGTCTCTCCCTGACCCGGACGATAGCGGTGATGCAGCTCAAGATCGACCCAGCTAAAGTGGATTTGTCGCAGGGTAGCACTGCCGCTCATGAAGGTGCGAGCTGCCCAAAGCTTCTGATAGTATTCTTCCGGCAGAGGTTCGCCCGTCTGGTAATGCTTGCCCAGGCTGAGTAGAGTGGCGCGATCGTAACACCAGTTTTCCATGAACTGACTGGGTAGCTCGACGGCATCCCATTCCACGTTTCGCGTTCCGGCAGCTTTGGCATCATCCACTTGGGTCAGCATATGGTGCAAGCCATGCCCAAATTCATGAAACAAGGTTTCCACTTCACCGAAAGTCATGAGGCTGGGCTTGTCGTCCACAGGCGGCGTTTGGTTGCAGACCAGGTAGGCAACCGGAAGCCTGAGAGAGGTTGAACCGCCTTTGGATACCTTAGAACGGCTCATGCAGTCTCCCATCCAGGCTCCACCCCGCTTTTCTGCCGGACGGCTATAAGGATCGAGATAGAAATGGGCGATCGCCTTCCCTTTATCATCCGCCACCTGAAAGTAGCGCACATCTGGATGCCACACCGGAGCCTCGCCATCGACTGGGGTAATGGTCACGCCAAAGATCCGTTTAGAGAGAGCAAACAATCCGTCTAGCACCTGAGCCAGGGGAAAATAGGGGCGTAGCTCTTCGGCATTGAAGGCAAACTTTTCTTCTCGCAAGCGCTCTGCCCAGAAGGTAACATCCCAGGACTGCAACTCAGCGGTTTCGCCTTTAGCAGCGGCGAACTGACGCAGTTCATTC
>CASBQM010000250.1 GCA_949127645.1 Synechococcales cyanobacterium PMM_0036 | reverse complement strand
CGCTCTCCTCCGCCATAGAATGATAACGCTGAACCATTGCTATGCCCTCGCCTGTAATACGGGCATATACTAAGCGGCGGTCATCCCGACAATCTACCCTTTCCACCAACTTGGCGCGGCGGCCAGTAGTATCTTCCTCTTCGCTTGAGGTACTTGCGGGGCGGCGGCGGCCTTCCAGACCATCAATAATGCGGGTCATGGTGGGGCGACTAACTTTAAACATGTCAGCCAACTCGCTTATAAGATATTGCTGGTCACTTAGAGCCTTTAACACCGAATACTGTTGAATTGTAATAGGTAATTCCACACCTTCTCGATCATGCAAAATGATTCTTTTAAGATGAGGAATTACAGTTAGCACTTCCTGGGCGCATCTATAGCGCTGTGCTAATTCCGGTGGGTCCATATGAGTTGAGCGTTGCGGCTCATTTTGCTTTGCTGAAAGTTCAATTGCTGTTGATATCATGTACCTGCTCAAGACTATAAAACTAAACCCCTATTAGATAGACTGAGTTAAAGTAAGGATAAATTGTAGTAGTCCCATACAATTTCATGTTGAGTGAGTGTGGCGCAAATATATGCCAACCCACACTCCTTGTCAATTTCACAACGCCAAGAAAATAAACTTGTATCCAGTTTGGCCTCAGTTTTGCTAGCAAGCCAAACTCCAGTATTCAGAAAATTCTTTATAACCCTTCTGAATCTAAAATATACCCTGAAATTTGACAATATGACCCAAAGATGCGAAAATTTGAACTATGGCCTACTGCTTTCGCGAATGTAAAGGCGCATCGCATATGAAAGCTAATACCAAAAAATTAAATTAGTGTTTTAACCAGATATTCTCTATTCCCAAAAGGAGGAGTTACCAATCTTGGGCGAAAAGAAGAAAATTAGAGTTGCTATCATCGGTGTAGGCAATTGTGCCTCATCGCTGGTACAGGGTGTGGAGTTTTACAAGAACGCCAGGGACGATGAATTCGTACCCGGTTTAATGCATGCACGTTTGGGTGGCTATCACATCAGTGATATTGAATTCAGCGCTGCTTTCGACATTAACGTAACAAAGGTCGGTAAGGACCTTAGTGAGGCTATTTTTGCCGAACCAAATAACACCATCAAATTCTCAGATGTACCTCACCTGGGTATCCCGGTTCATCGCGGTATGACCCACGATGGGTTGGGTTTGTATCTGAGCCAGATTATTACTAAAGCACCTGGACCTACAGCCGACATTGTGCGGGTACTAAAAGAAACCCGAACTGATGTAGTAATTAACTACCTCCCGGTGGGTAGCGAAATGGCTACCAAGTGGTATGTAGAGCAGATATTGGAAGCGGGTTGCGCTTTTGTTAACTGCATCCCGGTGTTTATCGGACGAGAAGAGTACTGGCAGCGTCGCTTCCTGGCAAAGGGTCTACCGGTTATCGGTGACGACATTAAGAGCCAGGTTGGTGCTACCATTACCCACCGTATGCTTGCCCGTCTGTTTGAAGAACGCGGCGTAAGACTGGATCGCACTTACCAGTTGAACTTCGGCGGTAACACCGATTTCTACAACATGTTGGAGCGCAGCCGTCTGGAGAGCAAGAAAATCTCCAAGACCAATGCCGTTACCAGCCAGTTAGAGAATACCGTTCTGGAGGAAAAGAACGTCCACGTTGGCCCTTCGGATTATGTGCCCTGGTTGGAAGACCAGAAATGGTGCCATATTCGTATGGAAGGCACTACTTTCGGTAACGTTCCCCTCAAAATCGAACTTAAGCTGGAAGTATGGGATAGCCCCAACAGTGCTGGTGTTGTAATTGATGCCATCCGTTGCGCCAAGTTAGCTCTGGATCGCGGTATTGCCGGTACTATCGCCGGACCTAGCGCGTATTTTATGAAGAGCCCGCCCGTACAGTACCACGATGATGTTGCTCGCCGCATGGTAGAGGACTATATTGATGGTAAAGACGAGACTCGCCTTCCTTTCGACACCACCGTTCCTACCCCGGCTGAAAAGTCCTTCTAGGAATATTTGAGGTTTGAGTTCTGAGTTAATCACTCAGAACTCTTTTTTTTAATCCGCCGGATTTGGGTTAGAGGTTTTGCGCTTCTTCAGTTCCTCGAAATCGTGATAGCGTTTCTCGGATTCCTCGATAATTTCCCAGGCACGAGTCTCGTCAAACCAGCCTACCAGCTCGGTCCATTTATCTTCCAGCGCTTTATAAGTGGCAAAGAAGTTCTCGATTTCGCGTAGCCAGTGTGGACCAATATGCTCCAATTTCGTTATATGGTGGTAACGCGGGTCTTTGGTAGGCACCGATAAAATCTTCTCATCATGCCCCTGCTCATCCTGCATATCCAGAATGGCAATAGGGCGAGCATCAATAACACACCCAGAAAAGGTGGGGTGATCCATAATCACCAACACATCCAGAGGATCTCCATCCAGACTCAAAGTCCGGTCAATATAACCATAGTCGGTGGGATAATGAACCGAAGAAAACAAAACTCGGTCCAGCTTAAACAATTTGCGTTCCTTATCGTACTCGTACTTATTACGAGAACCTGTAGGGATTTCGATTATTGCTTCAATACTATTCCTTTTAAGGGCCATTTTTGCTAAATCCTTCTTAGGTGGTTTACATTAATGTCCAATTGCTGCCACATTTATACCCGATTCGCGCCCATGCTGCAAGGCAGAACGTGTTAAGGCACAATAAAGATACAGGCAAAATTCCCCCTTTCCCCTTATTACAGGGGCAAAAT
>CASBQM010000249.1 GCA_949127645.1 Synechococcales cyanobacterium PMM_0036 | reverse complement strand
GCCTATAGATCTGCTCCTGACCGATCTGTTTCTGATCGACCTAGCTCCGACAGATCTAGCTCCGACAGATCTAGCTCCGACAGATCTAGCTCCGACAGATATAGTTCTAATCGATCTCGCCCTAGTAGATTTAACTCAGAGCGCCCCAATTCAGATCGACCTAACTCAGGTAGATTTGTCCCTGATAGAGCTGCGATTCAAGGTTCGAGCGATCGCTTCAACAGTTCAAGTTTGTCTCAAGACACAGAGCAGACTGGGATTGACGCAGATACTGAGACCGACTTGATCTACGGTCGGCACAGCGTCTTGGCGGCTTTAGAGGGCAAGCGGTATCTCAACCGCATTTGGATTTTGTCGAAGCTGCGCTACGATCCCCGTTTTCATCAGCTTTTGTCGCAAGCTAAGGCAGAGGGCACGGTTATTGACGAAGTAGATTACCGTCGGCTGGAGCAAATGACTCAAGGCGCAAGCCACCAGGGCATCGTGGCACAGGTCGCTCCTTATGCCTACCTTGAGCTGAGCGAACTCATCGAGCAAGCCAAAGCAGCAAGCGATCGCCCAGTTCTGATTGTTGCCGATGGAATCACTGATCCCCACAATTTGGGAGCAATTATTCGTACCGCAGAAGCTTTGGGAGCGCAGGGGATCGTGATCCCTCAGCGCCGCGCTGTCGGTGTAACCTCTGCTGTTGCTAAGGTTGCGGCTGGAGCTTTAGAAACTTTCCCAGTTGCGAGAGTTATTAATCTGAGCCGAGCCTTAGAAGAGTTGAAGAGCGCCAACTTTTGGATCTATGGTGCTGCTGCAAACGGCAGTCAGCCCGCAGATGCAGTTGAGTTTAGCGGCTCAACGGTCTTGGTTGTTGGCTCTGAGGGAGAAGGGCTAAGTTTGTTGACTCAGCGGGGTTGTGATGTTTTGGTTTCTATTCCTCTTCAGGGAAATACCCCCAGCCTCAATGCTTCAGTTGCGACCGGCATGGTGCTTTATGAAGTGTATCGGCAGCGTCGAGGTCAAACCCATCATTTAGAAAGTCGCCCGAAAGAGTCTTTGCAAAAACCAGCACAAGACGGTATAACCGAAGTGTAAAAACAGAAGTTTTTTCTCAAAATTTCAGATTTCTTGAAGGATTGCTTCGCGTATTTGCGGATAACCTTGGCAGGTAAATTAAGAATCTATGAAAGAACTTTGGATTGATGTACTTGTTTCCTGGGGTCTAGCTTGGTGGGTGGAGGTTTCGACGGAAACGCCAGATTGCGCCTATTACTTTGGCCCTTTCGCAAACGCGAAAGATGCAAAAGTCAGCAAGTCTGGATATGTTGAAGATTTAGAACAAGAAGGTGCGAGAGGAATCAAGGTTGCTATAAAGCGCTGCAAGCCTCAGAAGCTAACAATTTTCGACGAATCTCTTGAAAGGGTCAGCAAACTTAGCGCTGCTCCTAGCTTGAGTAAGTGATCCTAAGCTACTTTTGTAGGCTGAGATGATTTCTGGGATAGTTTGCGTTTTTGGAGACAGGCTTAGGGCTGTCCAGTAAAGCGGTTTTTTTCTAGCCAAAGGTCAATATCCCGAAGAATTTGTTCACTAAGTTCCCAAGGGAGTAAGTGAGCAGTGTTTTCGTAGCAGAACATTTCACAATTGTGCAGATATTGAGCTGTTTCTTGACTGGATTGTGCCGTAATGTGTCGATCGCTTTCCCCTGCCAGCATGAGCGCAGGGCACTTAATCTGTGAGAGTTCAGGGAGTCGATCGTAGCGAATTCTCTGCACTTGGGCATTCCAGAGCGCTTTGTGGGCAAATTTAGAGGTTTGTAAGTAAGCTGAAACGCCTTCAGTCGCCAAATGCTGATAGACGCTGGGGGTGTGCTGCTGCACTAGGTAGCGGTAGAGCGATCGCTTGCCAAAAGTATCTATATTCCATTGCCATGCGGGCTTAATTAAATTCAAGACAGAGGCGATCCCGGTATACAGGTTGTCTTGCCAGCTCACGGGCGGGTGACTGCCTCTCGGGCGGGCGGCTGTGGCGACTAGGATGAGTCCACTAACGCGATCGGGCATTCTCAGAGCAAGCTCGATCGCCAATATTCCGCCCAGCGACCAGCCCAAAATTATGAATTGATTAAGCTGAAGGCGATCGACTAATGCCTCCAGATCGGTTAGGTGAGCCTCCATTTCAAATGCTTGACGAACCTGGCTCTTGCCATAGCCTCGGAGGTCAGGCGTAATCGTGCGGAATTGAGGGGGGCGATCGGCTGAAGTGCAGAAGCGATCGGTGCTGAAGTGCTCCGTAAATACACTCATAGACTGCGCCGATCCCGGATGTCCGTGCAGACACAAAATGGGGTATCCCTGCCCCTTTACCTGTACAGTCAGCGGGAAAGCCTGAGATTCTGGCATGAGATTTGCGATCTTTTGCAATCTAAAGATTCATTTGCTCATCATAACGAACCCTTTGATAGACTAGGTTTAGAGCCTTGATAGACTAGGTTTAGAGCTTTTGCATTTATGAGGTCGTGCAGATGGTTGCCCAACCGAAAGTCCAGCCTGAATCAGTCCAGCCCGAACCAGTTCAGGAACCTGAAAAATCCCAAGAAATTGTGTATCCCGACTGTGACGGGAACCCTATGTCAGACAATACGAAGCAGTTTCGCTGGATTGTGACGATTCAACAGAACTTAGAGTGGCTGTTTGCCCATGATCCTAACGTTTTTATTGCGGGAGATCTGCTGTGGTATCCCGTCCAAGGTGAGCCTAAGATTCGCACTGCTCCGGATGTAATGGTGGCGCTTGGCAGACCCAAGGGCGATCGCGGTTCCTACAAACAGTGGGAAGAGAACGGAATTACACCGCAGGTTGTATTTGAAATTCTCTCCCCAGGCAATACGCAAACGGAGATGAACAAAAAGCTGGTATTCTACAGCCGTCATGGAGTCGAAGAATATTACCTCTACGATCCAGATGGTCATGACTTGAGCGGCTGGATTCAGGTTGATCAAAGGCTAGATGTCATTGATCCGATGCAGAACTGGGTCAGCCCCAGGCTAGGTATTCGGTTTGAATGGTCTGAGACCGACCTGCAAATTTTTCGTCCCGACGGAAAAAGATTTTTGAGCTACGTAGAAATTGCTGAGCAAGCAAGCCAAGCTGAGCTAAAGGCTGAACAGGCTGAGCTAAAGGCTGAACAGGCTGAGCTAAAGGCTGAACAGGCTGAGCTAAAGGCTGAACGACTGGCAGAGCAGCTACGAGCCGCCGGAATTGATCCAGATGTGCTGTAGAGAAGCCATTGAGTCATTGCATATTGAAGGAAAGCTAGCTGTCACTAAGCTCTATACTGCTAGATTGTCTGTGATTTAAGTTTTCTGTAATTGCTTAACCTAGAGGTTTTCCTATGGCATCCATCCGTGAGTTGCATCAACAGCTTATCCGTAAGGAACGATCGGCTGTTGAAATTGCTCAAGCCGCGCTCGATCGCATCCAGGCTCTAGAGCCAAAGATTCGCAGTTTTCTGCATATCACTGCCGATCGCGCCCTAGAGCAAGCCCAGCAGGTGGATGCTCAAATTGCCGCAGGGCAGGAGATTGGTTTGCTTGCCGGAATTCCGATCGGCATCAAAGATAATATGTGTACTAAAGG
>CASBQM010000248.1 GCA_949127645.1 Synechococcales cyanobacterium PMM_0036 | reverse complement strand
AGATCTGCTGTGCAGTCAAGCCCGTGCCCAGGGTCAGCGCCATGCCCTTTTGCCCGAAGCGGCGGCGGAAATCGCGTGGCTTATAAACCATCCTTCTGAAATCTGTTCACAAGCTACATCAGTCGTTAACCTGTAGAAATATGGGCTAGAGGTTTCACCTGAACTTCTTGTAGTCACGCCAGGATTGATAATTATGGTGGAATAATACCCTACTGACTGTATGGGGAAATATTATGGAAACACTGCCGTGGGTCTGCCCCAATTCATCTTATTGAACTTGCTTGAACCCGATTGAACCGACCAAGCCCCGCTTCTAGACTTCATCTCTAGAACTTCAAAGGCTAGACTTCAAAGGCTAGATTTCTGGGATCAACCTGCGATCGCTCTGCCCCGTTGCGCTGTGCCCCATTCCAAAGTGCCCGTGAATCTTCTCCGCCCCTCTCAGGTTCTTCGCGTTCTAGCCGCCCTCGCTTCTAAATCCATATATGGAGGCTTTGGGCTGAGCCTGTGGGCTTTATGCCTGGCTTTGAGCATGGGGTGCGCTCCGGCTCAGGCGGCAGATCAGCTTTTAGTCCGGCTGGGACCTATTCAGCAGACTGTGGCGATCGCCGATCTAGAGCGCTTTGCCAAAACGGGAGAGGTGCCCTCTAGCCTCAGCCTCTATGCGCCACTGCTTACCCCAGAAGTGCGGCAGACCCTCAGCAGCCGACTCCAGCTAGAGCCAAACGTGGGAGATAAGCTGGTCGAAGACCTACTGCACTCCTCTGCGGGAGAGCGGTTTTTGAATACCTTGCAAGCCGCTATCCCCAATACGGCAACACCCGAACTCAAGGCGGCTCTATCTCAGGCAGCCCTGCGACCGGAAGGAATGAGCCTTTTGGGCGTATTTCGATCGTTTTCCTCGAAAGTTGTAACGATCGATGCAACTTCGGCAATCGCCATGGTGTCGCAAATGAACTTGCCCGCATGGCAGAGTCAGACCCTCAGCGCCGTGCTAGATCGAGAGCTGACGGTCGCCACTAAACCACAGCCCATGCCCTTTGACCCGACGCAAGCGGGACCCTACTGGGTTTGGAAACAGGCTTTAACGCTGCGAGATTATGAGCGCGATCGCACCATTCCCCTAGACCTCTACTGGAGTCGCCACACCCAAGGACCGCTCGTGGTCATCTCCCATGGATTTGGTGCCGATCGCCGCTTTTTGGGCTATTTGGCGCATCACCTTGCCTCCTATGGTTTGACGGTGGTGGCGCTCGAGCATCCGGCAAGCAACGTAGCCTGGTTAACCAGCGCTAGCCTAGATCGCCCCAGCAACATTCTGCCTGCTAGCGAGTTTGTCGATCGCCCTAAAGATGTCAGCTTTGTGCTAGATCGGCTGAGTCGGCTCGATCGCTTTTCGGATATGCTCCGCGACAAATTTAACACTAAGCAGGTGGCAATGATTGGACACTCGCTGGGGGGCTATACGGCTCTGGCTCTGGCAGGTGCCCCCCTCAGCCTCAAGTCTCTGCGCCAGTTTTGTGATGACCCTAACCCGATGGCATTTTCACCCGCCGACTTGCTTCAATGCAATGCAGCCGATTTGCCCGATCAGGTGGTGAAGCTGAAGGATGAGCGGATTGTCGAGGCGATCGTCCTCAATCCCATTATTGGACGGCTGTTCAATGAAACTAGCTTGGCGCAAGTTACTATCCCCTTGCTGATGCTGGCTGCAACCGAGGATGCCATTACGCCCGCCGTTAGCCAGCAGTTTTTGCCCTTTACCAAACTCAAACATAAAAAGCTTCTGCTGACGGCGATCGGAGCCAGCCACCTGAGCGTGGGCGATCCGAGCAATCTGAATCGGGCATTGACTCAAAGTATTTTTGTGCGAGAGCGCCCCGATCAACAGACAGAGGCTTTACGAGAACTGCTCAAGGGGCTGAGTCTGGCGTTTGTAGAACAGGCGACTCCTCAAGCCAACCGCTATGCTTCTTTCCTGACTCCTAGCTATGCTCAGTCGTTTTCTACCGCCGACTTAAAGCTGCGGCTCAACTCTGATTTACCGCCCAACTTCTCGAATTGGCTAAAGATGGCGGCGCTCCCCATGGAGCAGTTTGTATCGACTACATTAACCAGACGTACTACTGAGCAGAGCTGCGATCGCAGTCTCAACTGTCTATGGAATCCGCTGCCCTTAGTCATGTTTATTTTGCCTGGAGGGTTGCCCCTAGCCGCTAATCGGTTCTTAAAGCTCAATAAACGCCGAAGAAAAAGGCAATCGACCTGATTAACTGACAAATCTTTGCCCCTCATCCTCATTTCTTTCTTCTAGAGCGGGACAGGGGTGAGGGCGGTTTGAGTTTTGTCAGTCAAGCAGCATCATCTCATTCTTCAGTTAAATTGGAGACAGACAAGTTTCTGAATTTCATCGCCTGATGGTAAGACAGGTAAAATTCTCTATCTATAGTAAATAACGGGTGAAAAGCTGCCGTGGAGACTCAAGCCTTAGCATTATCCAATATTCATATTCTCTGGTTGGTGGGCGGTTTTGTATTTTTAGGGCTAGGGGTGGTGATTGGAGAACCCGTCGCTGCGGCGCTGGGTCTTGCTGCCATTATTACCGCGATCGCCGCTCTTTCGGTTCCCTCCATTTTAATGCAGCTCTTGATTTGGGGAGTCTTGTCGATCGCCCTATCGGTAGTGCTACGGGGCATGGTTCCTAAGAAATCCAAAGATCTGCGCGGGAATATTGATGCGATCGTCTCTGAAACCATTCCTAAAGGCGGCTTGGGCGTAGTCTCTTATGAAGGAGCAATTTGGAAAGCCCGCTGCCAAATTTCTGACATCACAGTTACGCCAGGACAGACAGTGCAGGTAGTCGGTCGGCAAGGCAACACGCTGCTTGTCATGCCAACCACGTTTGCCGACGACGAACCTACAGATAGCTAGTTCGCTAATTCAAGGGGTTGCTAAGATTGAGTGTTCCTCATTTTATGGGAACGACTATATTGAAGCAGCAGCTCTAACCTCTCCCAACTGCCTCGGCAGGAGAACAATAAAATATGGGATCACTTGTTTGGGGATTTGTCTTTGTCTTGACTATTTTGGGTGGAACCGTGGGTTCGACTCGACGCATTACAGAAGGCAATGAAGCTCTAGTCGAGCGTTTAGGTCGATATCATCGCAAGCTCACGCCCGGTTTGAATTTTGGCATTATTCCCTTTGTGGATGATGTGGTGATCAGCGCCTCTACCCGTGAGCAAATACTGGATACGCCTGCCAGCGGTGCCACTACAAAAGATAACGTCAGAGTAGATGTAGATGCCGTAATTTTTTGGCGGATTTTGGAGCTGCAACAGGCGTACTATGAAATTGAAAACATTGAAGCGGCACTACAAAACCTGGTAATCACCACACTTCGCGCTGAAGTAGGGGAGATGAATTTGGAGGAAACTAACTCTGCTAGAAACCGCATTACTCGGGCGCTGTTAGAAAGCCTGGATGAGGCTACCGAGCCTTGGGGCGTGAAGGTAATCCGGGTAGAAATTCAAGATATTAAACCCCCCAAGAGTGTGCAGGAGTCTCTTGAGAAAGAGCGGGCGGCAGAAAGCGATCGCCGTGCTGCACTTCTGCGGGCAGATGGCGAGGCGGCAGCTTCGCTTGAGCAAGCTAAAACGATCGCTGAATCTTTAAAGCTGATCAAAGCAGCTCTGCCGGAGGGTTCAAACACAGCGGAGATTCTGCGCTACTTGGTTGCCCAAAGATACGTAGAAGCTAACTTTGAGCTGAGCAAGAGTGACAACGCCAAAGTGGTGTTCATGAATCCGCGAGACCTGACCGAAAGCATGTCAGAGCTGATTTCTGACAGCCCTCGTAGCTCT
>CASBQM010000247.1 GCA_949127645.1 Synechococcales cyanobacterium PMM_0036 | reverse complement strand
TGACGAAAGACTGGCTGGCTGACCTTGCTCTGAAGCTGGGCAATTTTTCTGAGGCACGTCTGCTGATGGAAGCCGGGTTGCAAATTGCTCAGAAGAATGACGATGATTGTCGGTCTGCTTTCTGTATGCGATCGCTAGCGTCTTTGGAACAAAACCAGGGCGATCGCCTCATGGCTCGTCGTTGGGCGGAAGAGGCAAGGCAGTTATTTGAACAATTGGGAATGCAGGTCGAGGCAGGAGAAACGATCGCGTTGCTGCAAAAATTGATCTAACGTTTGCTAAAGTCGGTCATTCTCAGTCGTCAACTCAGTTGGTTTGGGAATGTGATGGAAGAATATAACGTCACTGCCTCTGTCCATTCCTAAAGCCCCTAGGAGGTCAATATGGTTGTCTATCATTCGCTCCCCGTTCAATCTTTTGAGAGTTTTTTGCAAAAAGCCCATCAGCTTGATCTAGCTCCGATCGCCTATCAACTCATGCAGCCTCACGCGAGGTTGCGGTGGACAAAACCACAGGTGGTAAAGGCGATCGCTCAATATCTAGCTTTTCTGTATCTATGCGATCGCTATCCTCATCTTCAGTGAGTACCTTCTTTAGAAATCGATCGGGTATGGCACTGTCATATCTTGGATACCCAAAAATATGCGGAAGACTGTTATTTTTTATTTGGCTATATGATTCACCATTTTCCTTATCTAGGACTGAGAGGAATACAGGATCGGCATAATCAAAGGGAAGGTTTTGATCTAACAAAAGAACTTTTTGATAAGCACTTTTGTCTTGATTCTATAAAACAAAATTCACTTTCTAAAGATTGTGAGCCGATTCGGGTAGGGCAGTTGCGATCGCGACCTCAAATATCTGTAGATATAGAAGAAGTGCTGATGAACATTCCAGTATCTTCATAATCTAAACACGCTACGCGAACACAACCGTGCGATTACCATAGACCAAGACACGATTTTGCAAATGTAATCGCACGGCTCTGGCTAATACGACTCGCTCTAAATCTTTGCCTTTGCGAATCAAATCTGCCACCTGATCACGATGGCTGACTCGCACTACGTCCTGTTCAATAATCGGACCTTCGTCTAAGTCTTGAGTGACGTAGTGCGCTGTTGCCCCAATGATTTTTACGCCCCGCTCGTATGCTCGCTGATAGGGATTTGCTCCGGCAAAAGCGGGCAAAAAGGAGTGATGAATGTTGATCACCTGGGGAAATTGAGCAACGAAACCACCGCTCAAGACCTGCATATATTTTGCTAAAACCACCAGATCGATCTTGTAATGCTGCAAAATCTCAAGCTGCTTGGCTTCCTGTTCAAGCTTGGTGTCTGCGGTGATGGGGATGTGGTGATAATCGATGCCAAACTGATTGGCGATCGCCCCTAAATCGGCATGATTGCTCACAATCAGCGGAATTTCTCCAGCAAATTCTCCAGCGCGCTGTCGCCAGATCAAGTCAAACAAGCAGTGATCCTGTCGGCTGACCCAAACAGCAATCCGAGGAATGTCATCGGAAAATCGGAGCCGCCATTGGGCTTGCAAGGGCTGGGCGATCGCGCTGAATGCAGGTGCGATCAGTTCGCGGGGCAGGTTGAATCCTTCTATCTGCCACTCGATCCGCGTGAGAAATAAGTTTGCTAAGCGATCGGTATGCTGATCGGCATGGATGATATTGCCACCGTTGGAGTAGATGAAGCTAGCAATTTTTGCCACTAAGCCTCTCTGGTCAGGACAGGAAATTAGCAGGGTGGCGGTAGGATCGGCTTTGGGATCGGCGATCGGCATGGCTGGGATTGGGGATTGGGGAGAGCGATCGCGGTGCTGTTTCTCTAGGAACCTGTAGATTTCGACGTGAGCGCTCAGCAGAGCGGGGCGGCTTGAGTTTTATCAATCAGCTTTAGGGGCTAGTCTTGGGCGTGATCGAACTTCCTGGAGTAGATGATGGGCTGAGTTTGATGGCAGGGCTAGGCTCGGACTGAGGCGATTCGCTAGATGAACTGGGCAAAGCGGCAGGAGATGAATTAGGTGACATAGAAGGTGGATTAGGTGGCGCGCTAGGAGATGGATTAGGTGATGGATTAGGTGATGCGCTAGGAGATAGATTAGGTGACACAGAGGGTGATGATTTTGACTCAGTTTGCTTCCAGTCGCTTACAGGACGGTTAACTGCACTGTCAAAGTTGGGGGAAACTAGCCGCACCTTTAGGTTGGCACTGGGATCGCTAGGAGGATCGACTAGGGCGTAAAGGTTAGCCCGGTTGAAGTCGTAGCCGCCTAGGATCAGACTGTGGGTTTCTTTATTGTTAAGGGTTATGTCGATCGTAGCGAGGGGCTGATGAAAGCTGTATTGCTCTCGATCGCCCACTGGAGCGGTAAACGATCGCTGGCTTTTGCCCGTTGCCACCAGAGCCAGCAGGAAAGAAAGGGTGGGATCGCTGGCTTTTGCTTTCTCAGGTTCTAGCATTTGCCACTTGCCGCTAGAGTCGCGCTCAAATCTGAGCGATCGCAACAGCGTTTTCAGCGTCAGAGATTGTACCTGACTTTCCTTAAAGGTGAATAGATTTTGCGGTTCGTCGGCTTGGGTTTGGGAGGGCGGTGACTGGGTTTGCACCAGCAGCACCATACCGCCCAAAAGCAAGGCTGTCAGAACGAGAAGCAGAGTTGAGGGTTTAATTTTCATAGGATTTATCTCCGCTTCCACCAGACTGCCGTCGCGGTGCCAAAGCCAATCAACGGCAGTAGCAGCATTGAAATCAGCGCTACCGAAATTACCTGCTCAGGCGAGAGGACAATCCGACGATTGGTCGCTTCTCTAGGACGAATGGACAACACCTCGTCGTCACGCTGACTCAGCCAAGTGGCGGCATTCAGGAACAGATCGCCGTTGAGCTGCTGCTCGAAGAGTCCGTCGGTGGCAAAGCTGGAGTTGCCGATGACGACGAGACGGAATTGGGGTTTGGCGGCTTCTGGGCTGGGGGAGGGAGTAGGAGATTGAGGAGGTGAGGG
>CASBQM010000246.1 GCA_949127645.1 Synechococcales cyanobacterium PMM_0036 | reverse complement strand
GGTGTTAAGGATGGAATGCTGATTTTTGCATTCGCTTATGAAAAGTAGACCCTCAGAAATCAGACCCTTAGAAATCAGACCCTACATAACTTCTCGTATCTGGGGTTAGACATAGCCCTGGAGGGCTTGGCGAAGTTTGAGTAAACCTTGACGGGAGCGAGTTTTAACGGTTCCTAGGGGAATGTCTAAAGATTCGGCAATTTCGGATTGGCTTAGCCCCCCAAAGTAGGCGATTTCTAGAACCTGACGCTCGTTAGGGGAAAGTTCTTCTAGAGCTGCCCGAATAATTTGCGATCGCTCTCCCATAGAAACCTGCTCTAGCGGCGTTGCCATCACCGTATCGCTTCGGATAATTCCTTCCCAGCGCTGCAAAAATCTGTAGCGGCTTCCTCTCGATCGCAGCTTATCAATTGAACGAGAGCGGGTCATGGTAGTTAAGAAACTGCTAAGAGAACCGCGCGCGGGATTGTAGGCGTTTCGCTGCCAGAGAGACACAAAAATCTCCTGAGTGATATCCTCGGCTTCTTCAGCGTTCGCCAATATTTTGAATGCCAAACTATAAACCAACCGAGAATAGCGATCGTAAATCATTCCTAAAGCCTGAGTTTGACCATTTCTGAGGACAAGAAGCAGGTCAACATCGGATAGGTCAGGAGAAAGTGACTTGACGCTCAATGGCAGAGCGGAGCTTTGTGAGTCCATTGTTCTTGGCAATTAGTTTTGAGAATCAGCGAACGCAGAGTTAACCATACCTTACGCCATATGATTCATCAATTGACTCCTTTAAATACGTACCTTTAGGCAGATTGGATCTATATTTTGAACTTTATTTTGAACTTTATCTTGAACTTTGAAAGCTGACCGATTAACGAGCCATTGCAAAACAACGCGATGTGCAACTACTTTTCCCTGATTTCCCAACCCCATCAAATACTCGGCATTAACATACTTGGCATTAACACCGAAAGTCCCCCAAGGTTGGGGGACTTTCGATGTTAATGTCGTTCATCATCCCCTAACATTGGGGGATTTAGCAATAGCTTTTTGTGTGTCAAGTATCAGCCCCACATTTTTAAGGTCAAGCCGATTTTTGTGAGATTGGTTAATTCTGCACAATGAAGCTCTGACCTGTAAGAGCTAATCCGCTGGAAAGTTGGGCGAACTTTCCGCCATCGCTGCCAAAACCGCGACTAGCTGCGTTGGAGTTGTAAAACAGACTTCCAGATTTAGAGTCATATACGACGAGAGCCTTGCTGAGTTTTGCAGCTTTAGCGCCTTTGACCTTCGCAAAAGACAGCTTTTTGGTCTTCAGCTTTGTGAACACATCTTTGTCCAACACAATCTTGTCGAACTCGCGTCCCCCATACGTAAAATCGGTGATGACATCTACTCCACTCCGAATAGGTGCATCAAATACGAATAAGTCTGATCCTAATCCGCCTGTCATGGTATCAGATCCCGATCCGCCCATGAGAGAATCTACTTCATATGTGCCTGTCAACTGATCGTTGCCGTCAAACCCCATTAAGGTTGCTGAACCAAAACCAGACTGAATGACATCATTTCCTGCGGTACCCAGATACCTTTCGTTTGAAACATCCTCAACTCTAACAGTGGTAATATCATCGGCACCGTCTTTCGCTATCAGAAAGTTATACACTCTATCAGCGAATAGAATTTCATAATCTAGCTCACTCGAGTCTGTGACGCGGATGATATTGTCTGCTCCGATTGTAAAGGCGGATACAGCGTTACCATTCCTGTCATTGGATAAGATACGAACTTTGGAACCTGTAGGTACAGATCCCACAACCGTTCCATTGGGTGAATTTTCCTTAACGGTGAAGTCCATGATTTTAGAAGATACTGGCTACTCTAGTCTTCTATCTCTTATTTCTATGGCAGGATATATCCCTTTTGAGTGCATGAAGTTTGCATGAATTTATGCTGATTTTCTCATGCTTGATTTGTATCTTTATCTACATCTTCGTAAAGTCCGTCGATCGCTCCTTCAAAATTAACGCTGTCCAATCAGAAGGTTTCCTGCGGGAGCGTGTGAGATTTCAGTGCCGACTCTCGTTACGCCGAAAGCACTCGACGCGCTGCCGCCCAGCGTTAATTAAGACATATTCTTGCAAACTTTTTAGACAAGGGAACTACTTGTGGGTTGATGTTTTCTGATCTCGTCGATCGCAATTTACCAGAATATCGGGATAGTAAAAGCGATCGACTAACTTAATTCCTCAACGAGTGGGACTCATCAGTATTCAAAACTGTTTGAGCTAAGATCCCAACGTTTCTATTCAATTGGGTTCCCCAACGAGTAGGGACACAAGAGCAGGTAGACGCGATCGATAACGAGCATTTAGACGTTTCGATTCAATTGGTGTCCCTAACGAGTGGGGACACTAAGACGATCGATTACGCTCAAGAAAAGTTGTCTCGTTTCCATTCAATTGGTGTCCCCAACGAGTGGAGACTTGTTTTCTTCTCAAGGAACGACTCGATATCCTCGAGTTTCCATTCAGTTGGTTTCCCCAACGAGTGGGGACCGCGCGTAGGCGTCGTCGGGCAGGACGCCTTCATGCAATGAGTTTCCATTCAATTGGTTTCCCCAACGAGTGGGGACATCATGGCACTGCTTCTATCGCCCGTCGAGGTATCGGCGGTTTCCATTCAATTGGTTTCCCCAACGAGTGGGGACCAGAT